>JAPSGM010000125.1 GCA_031177555.1 Chloroflexota bacterium | reverse complement strand
ACGAGGACGACGCCGAGCGCGCCGTTCGCGCGGCGATGGAGCTGGTCAGCGCGGTGGCCCAGATCAGCGAAGGCGACGCGCAGCTCAAGGCTCGCGCCGGCGTGCTGACCGGGGAGGCGGCAGTCACCCTCGGCGCCCAGGGGCAGGGCATGGTGGCCGGCGACCTGGTCAACACGGCCAGCCGCCTGCAGTCGGTGGCGCCGCCCGGAACCGTGCTGGTCGGCGAGGCGACCTTCCGCGCCGCATCCAACGCGGTGAGCTTCGAGCCCGCCGGTGACCAGCCGGTGAAGGGGAAGGCCGCCCCCGTCCCCGCCTGGCGGGCTGTGGCCGTGGTGGCGCGGCGTGGCGGCGGCGGACGGGCATCGACCCTCGAACCGCCCTTCGTCGGCCGCGAGGATGAGCTGCAGCAGCTCAAGGACACCTTCGAGGCAACCGGGCGCGAGCGGAAGCCGAGGCTGGTGACGGTCATCGGGCAGGCCGGCATCGGCAAGTCCAGGCTGGCCTGGGAGTTCGAGAAGTACCTCGACGGCGTGGTCGAGGCCGCGTACTGGCACGAGGGCCGCTCACCGGCGTACGGCGAGGGTGTGAGCTACTGGGCGCTGGCCGAGATGGTGCGGCGCCGGGCCGGAATCGCGGACGGCGACGACCCGGCCGAGGCACGTCCCAAGCTGACCACCATGCTGGAGGAATTCATCCCCGACGCGGCCGAACGTCGGTTCGTGGAGCCACGCCTGGCCGGCCTGCTGGGCCTGGCCGAGCTCCCGCCCGAGGGCCGCGAGGAGCTGTTCAGCGCCTGGCGCACGCTGTTCGAGCGCATCGCCGACGTGGCGCCCACCATCCTCGTCTTCATCGACCTTCACTGGGCCGATGAGGGCCTGCTCGACTTCGTGGAGGACCTGCTCGCCTGGGCCCGATCCTCCCCGATCTTCGTGGTGGCCCTGGCGCGCCCCGAACTCCTGGAGCGCCGGCCGGACTGGGGCAGCACCGTCCGCAGCATGACCCGCATCAACCTGGGCCGGCTCGAGGACGCCGACATGCAGCGGCTGCTGGGCGGCCTGCTGCCCGGCCTGCCGGAGTCCGCGCTGCTGCGGATCGTGGAGCGCGCCGAGGGGATCCCGCTGTACGCAGTCGAGACGGTGCGCATGCTGCTCGACACCGGCGCCGTGGTCGAGGAGGACGGCCGTTACCGCGTGGCGGGTGACCTCTCCCAGCTGGCCGTCGCCGAGACGCTCCACGCGCTCATCGCCGCACGGCTGGATGCCAACCCGCCGGAGGATCGGGCGCTCCTGCAGGATGCGGCCGTGCTTGGCCTGTCCTTCCCGCGCGAGGCGCTGGCGGCGGTGGCCGCGCTGCCCGATCCCGCGCTGGACGGCGCCCTGGAGCGGCTCGCCCGGCGCCAGCTCCTGCAGGTCGACACCGACCCGCGATCGCCGGAGCGCGGTCAGTACCGCTTCGTCCAGGCGCTCCTGCGCGAGATCGCCTATCAGTCCCTGGCCCGGCCGGACCGCCGCGAGCGGCACCTGGCGGCGGCCCGTTACTTCGAGGCGCTCGGCGAGGAGGAGCTGGCCGGCGTGCTGGCCAACCACTACCTCGACGCGTTCAGGGCATCCCGCCCAGGCGAAGAGGCCGATGCGCTGGCGACCCAGGCGCGGATCTCGCTCCAGGCCGCGGCCGATCGTGCCATCGCCCTCCATTCGCACCGCCAGGCGATCGCCTACCTCGAGTTGGCGCTGACGGCGACCAATGACCCCGCGGCGCAGGCCGCCATCCACGAGCGGATCGCTCGATCCGGAGAGCTGGCGGCCGACCCTTCGCTGGGGGTGGAACACGCGCAGCGGGCACAGGAGCTCTACCGCCAGGTGGGCGATCCGCTCGGTGCGCTGCGCGCCGCGACCTGGCTCGGGCGGAACTTCATCATGTCCCAGCGCGAGAACGAGGCCGTCGAGGCGCTGCAGGCCGCCATCGACGAGGCTGCGCCGCTTGGCGATGTCGCTGACGTCGGTGCAACGTACGCGGAACTGGCACGGGTGCACATGCTCGACGATCGCCACGACCAGGCGGTGGCGGCGGCCGACCGAGCGCTTGCCATCCCCGGGGCCACCGTCTGGGCGGTCGTCGAGGCCCTCATCACCAAGGGCACGTCGCTCGGCGTGATCGGGCGCGCGGTCGAGGCTGAGGCCACGCTGCGCGGCGCGATTCACCTCGCCGATCGATATGGCCTGGCTCCGGCCTCGCTCCGCGCTCGCAACAACCTGTTCGGGCCGCTCACCTACTTTGACGCGGAGGAGGCGGATGCGCTGGCACGGGAGGGTTACGACATGGCAGCCCGCCTCGGGCACCGCCTCTTCCTCCACCAGTTCCTGTTCAACCTGCTGGAGAGCGCCTGGCGCCGCGGCGAGTGGGATGCGTGGACCTCGGAGCGGGACGAGGTGATGGAGACCGATTCACCGATGCCGTTCTACCGCTCCGGCTACGAGGCCGGTCGCGCCCTGCGGCAGGGGATCCGCGGCGACCTCGATGCGGCGCACCGCTCCGTGGAGGAAGCCATCCGCATCACCGCCCACTTGCGGACCTCCCAGCTGGAGAACGCCCCCCACCTGACGCGCGCCTGGCTGCGCTTCATGGAAGGTCGCTGGGCGGACGCGGTGGAGGAGGGCCGGCGGTCGGCGGCCAATACGAACTTCACGGTGGAGGCCTGGTACATCGCCAGCCTGGCCGCTGCCGCCGGCGGTCTGACCGACGTGCTGGAGGAGGCTATCGAGGTCTTCGACCATCCGCCGCTCCAGGGACCTGGGACCGATGCCCTGGGCCTTGTCCCGCGGGCCGCCCTGGCGGCGCGCCGAGGCGATCCCAGCGCCGCGGATGCCCTGCTGTCCCAGGCGCGCTCGACCTTGCTGGATGGGGGCGACCTGCTCTTCGCGCACCTGGCGGCGCTGCTGTGGGGCGCGCTGGCGGGCGATCGCCATGCGGATGCTTCCGAGGCGGCGCACGCGGCCGAGGCCTTCTTCGCGGAGCGTGGGGCGACGTCGCTGGTGCAGACCTTCCGCGGCGCCTTCGTCCCGCTGCGGGCCGACAGCCGCGGCGCCGCAGAGCCGATTCGCGACGCCGCCAGGACGCTGGCCAAGGGGTAGGCCTTCCGCCCGTCGGTATCCTCCTCGGCAATGCCGCCCGTCCATCCCGGCGCGCTCCTGGCCGATGCCGCGGCCCGCTGGGGCACGCCCCTCTACGTCACCGACCTGGACGCCGCCGCCGCCCGCCTCCACGGCTACGCCGATGCCTTTCCCGGCGCCCTGATCGCCTATGCCGTGAAGGCCAACCCCGACCCGCAGCTCCTCCGCCGCCTCGTGGCCGAGGGGGCAGGCGTTGAGGTCGTGACCGCGGTGGAGCTGGCCCTGGCCCGCCGCGCCGGCTGCCCGCCGGAGCGCCTCGTGATGAACGGGGTGGGGAAGCGGGACGAGGAGATCCGCCTGGCCCTGGAGGCCGGGGCGCTGGTCAACGCCGAGTCGCTGCACGAGCTCGGCGTCCTGCTCCGCACCGCCGCGGGCCACGACGCGCCGCGCATCGGGCTGCGGCTGAACCCTGCGCTCGATGCCGAGACGCATCCCCACCTCGCCACCGGAGCGGGCGGCTCCAAGTTCGGGATCCCGCTTGCGCAGCTGCCCCAGGCGCTGCGGCTGGTGCGCGAGGCGGGCATCGGGCTGGAGAGCGTGGGGGCCCACGTCGGGTCGGCCCTGGAGTCGGCGGAACCGTACGCCGCGCTGGCCGAGCGCCTGGCCGAGGCCGCCGCCATCGCCTCGGCCGCGGGCCTGCCACCCGCGCGAATCGACCTCGGCGGCGGCCTGCTCGTCGCCGATGACGCCGCCCTCGACGCCCTGGCCGATGCGGTCCGGTCCCACCTGCCCGACGCCGCCCGGCTCATCCTGGAGCCCGGCCGCTCCGTGGTGGCCGATGCCGGCTGGCTGCTCACCCGCGTCGTCCGCGTCCAGCCGCGCCCCGCCGAGGGCCTGGCTTACCTGGTGGCCGATGCCGGCATGACCGAGCTCATCCGCCCGATGCTGTACGGCGCCACCCACCCGGTCAGCCTCGTTGTGCCCGGCGCGCGGCTCGAGGTCGACGGCGGCGGCGAGGTGCACCTGGCCGGTCCCATCTGCGAGGCCGGGGACATCCTGGTCCGATGCCTGGAGCGCTCCCTCACCGCGGAGGAGCTGGCCGGTGCCGGACCGGGCGCCGTGCTGGCCATCGGGCGGGCGGGGGCGTACGGCGCGGCGATGGCATCGGTCTACAACGGGAGGCTGCGCCCGGCGGAGGTCGTGCTGGAGGCGGGGGAGGCGCGGCTGTCGCGCCGCCGCGAGACCCTGGACGACCTTCTGAGCCGCGACGCGTAGCTAGTTGCGCGGGGCGGCCACGGCTTCGTGCAGGCCGCCCATCACCCGCCAGCCGCGGCCGTCGTGCTCCAGGTGGTAGATGGCCGGCATGGGCATGGCCAGGTGGAAGTCGGCGTCGACGCCCGGCTCGAGCGCGTGGAGGATGAGGCTGATCAGGTTGCCGTGGCTGCCCAGCAGCAGTCGGCCGCCGTCCGGGTGCCGGACGCGCAGCAGGTCCAGCACCGCGCTGCCGCGCCGTTGCGCCTGGCGACCGGACTCGGTGCCCTCGAGGGCGTAGTCGGGATCGGCCCAGGAGGCGGTCAGGTGGTCACGCCAGTCGTCGCGCAGCGCGGCGGTGAGCAGCCGCTCGCGCAGGTCCTCGAGCACGATCACGCGCAGGCCGCGACGCTGGGCGGTGGGCTCCACCGTCTCGATGGCGCGCCGGTAGGGGCTCGAGTAGACACCGGTGATGACGTACGGCTCCAGCTCGTCGGCGAGCTCCTCGGCCGTCCGCCGGCCGGCGTCGGTGAGCGGCCGGTCGTTGTCGCGCTCCTCCCAGCCGGGCGTGCCCGGCGCGATCGCCTCAGCGTGGCGCACGAGCAGGACGTCCAGGCGACCGAGGGACATGCGGCCAGTCTAACCACGGGCGCATGCTCGCCGGCCCGGAGCCTCGTCCGTTTTCGCCTGGAGCATGTAAGTGGGCCTGAGGGGTCCCTGGTTGCCGCCGATTTGCTCGTCAGCGCAAAAACGCGGCCCCATCAGGCCGAAATTAGCGCCCTGCTTCGTGATTCCATGCTCTCCAGGAAAACGCCCGGCTCTCGCTCGGCGATGTCGTGGCGTGACCGCGGTCGATCGGTCGATCGGTCGAGGCCGACCTCATTGCGCCGCGGGCGTACGCTGGCCGCCTACGCATCGACGTCAGGAGGAGCATTCAGGCATGGACGAGCACCCGAACGTCACGAAGGTCCGCGAGTGGGCGCGGATGATGGAGACCGGCGACTTCGATGCCGTCGCCAGCGAGGGGTTCGCCGATGACGTCGAGTGGCACGAGATCGGCCGCGACGAGCCGACTCGCGGCAAGGCGGCACTCGTGGCCCGCATGCAGGAGACGCTGGGCCGCTTCGAGATCACCGGCAGCACCCACGATGTGGTCGGCAACGACGAGCACGTCGTGCAGCTGCTCAACGTGACCGCCACCAGGGACGGACGCACGCTCCACTATCGGACGGCCGAGATCTACCACATGAAGGAGGGCAAGATCACCGCCCGATGGGCCTTCTCGGACGACACCGCCCGCATCCTGGAGTTCTTCGGCCAGTCCTGACCGACCACGGGCGCTCGCGGCAGGCCACCGCCGGGCGGCTCAGCTGCGCGCGTAGACCCCGGTCAGCTCGCCGGTGGCCAGAGTGGTGTCCTGGGCCGATGCCTGCACGCGGTCCGCGGTGGCGCCGCGCCCCAGTTCCATCGGCGCGGAGAGGGCGTACAGGGTGAAGACGTAGCGGTGCTCTCCGGAGGGTGGGCACGGGCCGCGCCAG
>JAPSGM010000124.1 GCA_031177555.1 Chloroflexota bacterium | reverse complement strand
CGGGCGCCCACCGTCTTGCTCATCTCCAGCGCGAAGACC
Organism: Chloroflexota bacterium; assembly: GCA_031177555.1. Lineage (GTDB taxonomy): Bacteria > Chloroflexota > Limnocylindria > QHBO01 > QHBO01 > JAPSGM01. Next base: position 5,872 of record JAPSGM010000124.1, on the reverse strand, counting down.
AGCGCCGGGATGACGCCGCTGAGCACGATCTGGCCCGGCGCGTTCTGGTTGGCCACGCTGATCTCGCCGTGCTCCCGGGCGCGGTCCACGATCTCGTCGACCTGCTCGTCGGTCAGGCCGATGACGGCGCCCATGCCCCCGTCGATGCCGCGCTCCTGCATGATCCGGCCACGCTCCTTGACCAGGCGCATGGCCGTCTCGAAGTCGATCGCGTCGGCCGCCACGGCCGCCGCGTACTGGCCGGCAGAGTGGCCGGCCAGCGCCACCGGTCGCAGCTCCACGCCGGCCTTCGCCGCCTCCGCCCGCAGGGCCTCCAGGTAGGCGACGCTGGTGGCCAGGATGGCCGGCTGGGCGTTCACGGTCTGGTCCAGCTCCTCCGCGGGCCCCTCGGCGATAAGGCGGCTCAGCGGGAAGCCGAGCGCCGCATCGGCGCGTTCCATGATCGCGGCCGCCTCCGGCGAGCGCTGCAGCAGGTCGGCGCCCATGCCGACGTACTGCGACCCTTGGCCGGGGAACACGAAGGCGTGGGCGCGGCGCGGCGCGGCATCATCGGTCATGGGCTTGGTTCGGTCGGTCATACGCAGGTCATCAGCGAGGCTCCGAAGCGCTCCCGAGTATAGCCCGAGCACGAATCGGGCCCGATTTTCAGCGATCGCAGAAGCTGCCGGGTATGGGCGCGACCTCGAAGCGGGGCGGGTCCGAGGCGTTGTCCGCGTTTACGAGCCGGTGCCAGGCCGGGTACAGGAAGATCGGCAGCGTCACCTCCAGCAGGTGCGGGTGCACCGCGTAGCGGCCCTCGCCCGGCCCGGCGCGGAACTCCTCCTGGCCGCGCTCCAGGCCCGATCGGTCCAGGTCGCAGGAGTACTCGATGTCCTCCTCCGTCCAGCCCTCGGTGTGTCCGGCGGCTCCTCGGCCACGATCGGCAGGTCGCAATGGTCCACCGCCCAGCCCAGCCGGACCGGCACGGGGGCTCCCCCAGCAGCGCCTGCCGCAATTCCTCGACGTCCACGTTGCCCAGCTCGCCGATGGGAATGCCGCTGGTCGTGGGCGTGGCGTCCGCTCCGGAGGTCACCGGCTGCGCGGCCGGCGTACCCTCCACCGTGGCCGGCTGGGCGCCGCAGGCCGCCAGCGGGAGGGCGAGCGCGCAAGCGGCCGCGGCGAGGAGCCGCCCGACGCCCCGGGGCGCGCCTCACCGGGGATCCGCGAGCGCGAAGCGGCTCACGACCTCGTGCAGGACCGGCAGCCCGAAGCCCAGGGCGCTGACCGGGATGCGCTCGTCGTTGGCGTGGAAGAGCGAGAGGAACGGCACGTGCGGGTCCAGGCGCAGCGGCGCGAAGCCGTAGGTCGGGATGCCGAGCAGCGCCAGCGCCTTGGCATCGGTCCCGGGCGTGATCATCATCGGCAGGGGAGCGGCATCCGGATCCGCCGAACGCAGGGCGGCCTCCATCAGCCGCACGATCTCGGTGTCGGCCGGCCACTCGACCGGCGGCATGACCAGGATCGCCTCGACGGTGACGTCGGGGCCGGCCAGCTCCTGGAGCTCGGCCACCAGCGCCTCCTGGTCGGTGCCCGGCAGGGTCCGCACGTCGACCTCTGCCGCGCCGCTTCCCGGCACGACGTTCACCTTCCTGCCGGCGTGGATGACGTTGGGGGTCACCGTGTCGCGCAGCATGGCCTCCAGCGAGCGCAGCAGCACCTCGTCGCCCACAATGGCCGCCAGCGCGGCCGAGGCGTCCCCGTCGCGCCCCGCCTCGGCCAGCGCCACCGCATCGGCCAGGCCGAGACCCTCGAAGAATCGCCGCACCACCGGGATGACGCGCGCCGGCCGCGGGCCGGCGGCGAGGGCCGTGACCGCGCCGGCCAGCTTGACCGCGGCGTTGTCCGGCGACGGCATGGAGCCGTGGCTGGGCGTGCCGCTGGCTCGGACGTGGGTCCAGGCGATGCCCTTCTCGGCGACCTGGATGGTGTAGATCCGGCGCCCGCCGACCGTCATCGAGTAGCCGCCCACCTCGTTCAGCGCGGCCGCAGCCGGGCGGCCGGCCGCGTCGGCGAACAGGTCGGGTCGCTGGCCGACCCAGTGCAGCGCTCCGTGCAGGCCGCCCGCCTCCTCGTCCGCGACGGCGGCGAGGATGACGTCCCGCCGCAGTGGCGCCCCGGACCGATGGAGCTCCAGCATCACGACCAGCTCCATGGCCGTCATGTCCTTCATGTCGACCGCGCCGCGGCCCCAGACCACGCCGTCCACCAGCTCGGCGCCGAACGGGTCGCGCGACCAGGCCTCGGCCTCGACCGGCACCACATCCAGGTGCGAGAGCAGGACCAGTGGCGGTTCCGGGTCCGGCACGCCCGCCGGCAGGCGGGCGAAGCACGAACCCCGGCCCGGGACCGTCTCCAGCACCTCCGCGCCGATGCCGGCCGATCCGAGGACCTCGGCGCAGTACGCCGCCGCGGCCGTCTCGCCGCCGGTCGAGTCGAGGCCGGCGGCACCATCGGGCAGGCCCGGCGGGTTCACGCTCGGGATGCGGACCAGGGCGCGCAGGTGCTCGACGCACTCGTCCGTGGCGAGGTCCCAGTCGGTCACCGGCGTACGGTAGCGCAGCAGATCGGTCAGTCGGGAGCCTCCGCCAGGGAGGCGCGGACGCCGGGCGCAGGCTCATCGGCCCGGAGCCTCGCGTGGACCAGGGCCGCCAGCGGAATCTCGGCAGCGAGCAACGCGAGCGCGACCAGCAGGAGCATCGGCAGGTCCGCGAAGATCCCCAGGTAGAAGATTGCGCCCAGGAAGTAGAGGTGGATCGCCAGCCGCGTGGCAACGGCCAGGCGCAGGTCTAGGATGGCCGTGCGCTGGCCATCGGGGGCCACGCGGTCGGGGCCCCACACCCCCCAGGCGGCCACCGCGCAGAAGGCGGCCAGGGTGATGGCGAAGATGGCCAGTCCACCGCCCGGCGCGCTGTCCACCAACGGCTTGACCACGATGAACGGAATCAGCCCCAGCAGCAGCACCGCGTAGGCCGGCAGCGGCACCAGCAGCTGGAGCCATTCGAGCGCCGGGCGCCGCGCGGCGGCATCCCGCAGCCATCGGGTCATCAGGCTGAAGCCGAGGGTCACGAACAGCCACGCATAGAAGTTGCCGGCCGGGACGCCGAACCAGCCGTCGGCCGGACCGATGTCGCGCCAGGTCCACAGGCCCATGCGGATGGCCACCGCGTCGAACGCCAGGTCCAGGCTGATGGCCAGCAGCGAGTCGACGAACGGCGCGTACCGCCTCCGCACGCCGAGCGCATCGGTCAGGCGCATGGCGCCGGCGATGATCAGGGCCCAGCTCAGCCCGATGACGACGGGCGCCCGGTCGATGGCCAGCACCCAGTCCGGGTTGTAGTGGTAGGTCTCGAAGATGAGCTGGTCGCCCTCCTCCAGCAGGACGCCGAAGGCGGCCGCGCTGACCAGCTCCAGGAAGGGGAGCCGGCCGCGTCGCAGGGCCGCCCAGGCGACGCCGGTGAAAAAGGCGGTGGCCGCCAGCTCCAGGACGAGGTACACCGGGTTCATCGCCGCCGATCTTAACGGTGGCCGCTCGGCCCGGCGTTCGGTCACTCTTCGCTGCAGAAATGACGTCCCAGCGTGCGCGGTTTGCACGTCCCGCAACGGATGACCATCTTCGCGCGCGGCGGTTGCGGAAGGCGAAAAAAGGGACCCTCGAACGCCGGCGCAGTGCTCGGAGCGCTCCTGTCCGCCCCCGTCCTTTGCAGTCGGCGTAACGGCGGGCGCACAACAAAGCCGCCGGCGGCCACCTATTTCGCCATCTGCACTCGGCCCCGGCCCGGGTACCTGGGTGCGCGGTGCCGAGCGTAGAATCCGGACATGACGACCCAGGTCCGGGCGCCCACGGTGCCGATCTACCTCGCCGGCGAGTTCGTGGAGGGCGGCAGCACGCTCGACGTGCGCAACCCGGCGACCGGCGAGCTCGTGGCGACGACCTTCCAGGCTGACCGCCGGGAATTGGAGGAAGCCGCGCGGGCCGCGGTCCAGGGCTTCCAGAAGACGCGGCGCCTGGCCAGCTACGAACGTCGCGACGCGCTGGCGCACGTCGCGCAGCGCATCACCCAGGACGCCGACGAGCTGGCCGAGCTACTGACGCGCGAGTCCGGCAAGCCGATCAAGGACGCCCGCGCCGAGATCGCCCGAGGGGCGCTGACCTTCCGCACGGCAGCCGAGGAGGCGCTGCGCATCACCGGGGAGTGGCTCCCGCTCGACTGGAACGCGGCCAACCGCGGGCGCAGCGGGATCGTGCGCCGCTACCCGATCGGCCCGGTGGCGGGGATCAGCCCCTTCAACTTCCCGCTGAACCTGGCCGCGCACAAGGTGGCGCCGGCCATCGCGGCGGGGTGCAGCATCGTGCTCAAGCCCCCGTCGAAGGACCCGCTGGTCATGCTGCGGGTGGCCCGCTATCTGGACGAGACCGACCTGCCGCCGGGCGCGGTGAGCGTGCTGCCCATGGACCGCGAGACCGGCGACCTGCTGGTCGCCGACGATCGCTTCAAGCTGCTCAGCTTCACCGGGTCGCCATCGGTCGGCTGGAAGATGAAGGCGGAGGCCGGACGCAAGAAGGTGGTGCTGGAGCTGGGCGGCAACGCCGGGGCCATCGTCGACGAGACGGCGGACCTCGCCTGGGCCGTGGACCGGCTGGCCTTCGGCTCGTTCGCCTATGCCGGGCAGGTGTGCATCAGCGTGCAGCGCATCTACGTCGTCGACGCCATCTACGACCGTTTCGCCGAGGCCTTCGTCGAGCGCGTCCGCCAGACGCGGATCGGCGACCCGCTCGACCCTGCCACCGACATGGGCCCGATGGTCGACGAGAAGGCGGTGCGCCGCACCGACGAGTGGGTCCGCGAGGCGCTGGACGCCGGGGCGTCGGCCCTCATCGGCGGCGAGCCGGACGGCCTCTTCTACCCGCCCACCGTGCTGGTCGACGTGCCGAGGGAGGCTCGCGTCTGCGGAGAGGAGGTCTTCGCCCCGGTGGTGAACCTGTTCCGCGTCCCCGACTTCGCCGCGGGCGTGCGCGACATCAACGACAGCCAGTTCGGGCTGCAATGCGGCATCTTCACCAATGACCTGGAGCGTACGCTCCACGCCCACGACGAGCTGGAGGTCGGTGGGGTGATCGTGAACGACGTCCCGACCTGGCGCATCGACCCGATGCCGTACGGCGGCGTGAAGGACTCGGGGCTGGGCCGGGAGGGGCTGCGCTACAGCATCGAGGACATGACCGAGCTCCGCCTGCTGGCCTTCGCCCGCCCGCTGTAGCCGCCGTCGACCGCGCAGCCGATGACCACCACCCTCCGATACGCCCGCGTCCTGCGCGCCGATGAGCTGCGCGACGGCGAGCTGATGCCGGTCGTGATCGACGGCACGCCGGTCGTCCTGGTACGGCACGCCGGCGAGTTCTTCGCGGTGCAGAACAACTGCAGCCACAAGGACTTTCCGCTGTCGGCGGCGGGGTTCGACCCGCGCGACGAGGTGCTGGTCTGCGCCTGGCACGGCGGCTGCTTCGACCTGCGCACCGGCGACGCGGTGGTGCCGCCGGCAACCGAGCCGGTGGAGACCTTCCCGGTGCGGGTCAGCGGCGAGGGCTGGGTCGAGATCGGGCTGACCGGCTCGCTGGCCCGATGAGCCTCGAGGCGCTTCCCTTCGTCAACTGGATCTTCTGGGCCGCGCTCACCTCGGGGTCGCTGCTGGTGGTGGGGCTGACCGAGCTGCTGGGTGGCACGACCCGCGGCTACCGGCTCTTCATGGCCTGGCTGCTGACGGCCTTTGCGGGCATCCTGCTCCTCTCCGAGCTCAACCTTTCGCCGGGGACCATCGCCGATGCGACCGCCGG
>JAPSGM010000022.1 GCA_031177555.1 Chloroflexota bacterium | reverse complement strand
CGCTGGTCACGACCCCCGCCTCGCCGACGCTGGGCCGCAGAATCGCCATGGCCTTCCTGCCGGTCGCCGCCGCGGGCGTCGGCAACGAGGTGGAGGTGGTGGTGCGCGAGCGACCGTACCGGGCCGAGCAGGTAAAGTTGCCCTTCTACAAGCGACCGCGCCCTGACGCCGGCTGAGCCGCGCATCCGCGGACGCCGCCAAGCACGCCCGCAGCCGAGGAGCCGATGTCGTCCACCTACCCCGATGACCTCCGCTATTCGAAGGAACACGAATGGGTCCGCGCCGATGGGTCGCAGGCGACCATCGGCATCACCGGCTTCGCCGCCGACGAGCTGGGGGACATCGTCTTCGTCGAGCTGCCGGAGCCAGGGACGCGGCTGCAGCAATTCGGGACCTTCGGCGTGATCGAGAGCGTCAAGGCGGTGAGCGACCTGTACGCCCCGGTCTCCGGCGAGGTCGTGGAGATCAACGAGGCGCTGCGCGACCAGCCGGAGCTGGTGAACGACGACCCGTACGGCGAGGGCTGGATCGTAAAGGTGAGCCTCAGCGACGGCGCCGAGCTGGACCAGCTCATGGACGCCGCCACCTACGGGGAGTCGACCGCCGGCTGATGGCCTACTCGCCGCACACCGAGGCCGACCACCGGCGCATGCTCGACGCCGTCGGCGTCGTATCGATCGAGGACCTCTTCGCCGACATCCCACCCGCCGTCCGCGCCGACCGGTTCGCCGTGCCGCCGCCGCTCACCGAGCAGGAAGTGCGCGGCGAGCTCTCGCGGCTCGCCGGCCGCAATGTCCTTCCGCGGGTCAGCTTCCTGGGCGCCGGCGCCTACCGCCACCTCGTCCCGGCGGTCGTCGGCGAGGTCATCGGGCGGGCCGAGTTCGCGACCGCCTACACGCCCTACCAGCCCGAGGTCAGCCAGGGCACGCTGCAGAGCATCTATGAGTTCCAGTCGATGGTCTGCGAGCTGACCGGCATGGAGGTGGCCAGCGCCAGCCACTACGACGGCGCCACCGCCACCGCCGAGGCGGCGCTGATGGCCTGCCGCCTCACCCGGCGCGACCGGATCGCGGTGTCGAGCGCCGTCCACCCGCAGGTTCGCGAGGTGCTGCGCACCTACTGCTCGGGCCCCGGCATCGAGATCGTGGAGGTCCCGGCCGAGCTGGCCGAGGGTGGGAGTGGGCTGACCGCACCCGATGCGGCCGCATCGGTCCTGGACGACGACGTCGCCTGCCTGGTGGCGCAGCAGCCCAACTTCTTCGGCGGCATCGAGCCGATGCGCGAGCTGGGCGAGGCGGCCCACGTGGTGGGCGCCCAGCTGGTGGCCCTGGTGGAGCCGACCTCGCTGGCGATCCTGGAAGCGCCGGGCGGCTACGGCGCCGACATCGTCACCGCCGAGGGCCAGCCGCTGGGCATCCCCCTCTCGTTCGGCGGGCCGTACGTGGGGCTCATGGCGGCGCGCATGGCCTCGGTGCGGCAGATGCCCGGCCGGCTGGTGGGTGCCACGCGGGACGCGCAGGGGCGCAAGGGTTACGTGCTGACGCTGCAGGCGCGGGAGCAGCACATCCGCCGTGAGAAGGCGGCCTCCAACATCTGCACCAACCAGGCGCTGTGCGCGCTGGCGGCGACCGCCTACCTGTCCGCGGTCGGGCCCGATGGGCTGCGCGAGGTCGCGCAGCTGTCGATGACCCAGGCACGGCACACCGCCGCCGCGCTCGAGGAGGCCGGGCTCGGCGAGCGCCGATTCACCGCGCCCTACTTCGCCGAGGTCGCCGTCCGCGTCCCGGGGGCCGCGCGCCGCCACGCCGCCCTGCTGGAGCGCGGGATCCTGGCCGGCCACCCGCTATGGACCGACTACCCGGATCTGGACGACACGCTGCTGCTGGCCGCCACCGAGCTGACCACCGATGACGACATCGCGGCCCTGGTCGACGCCCTTGAGGCGACCCGATGAGCGTGGCGGAGCGCGCCGGGACCGTCGCTGACGCGTCCGGCCGCGGCGCGGCGTTCGCCTCGCCGTCCGCCGGGGAGGCCGCCACCGTGGTCGAGCCGCTCATCTTCGAGGCGAGCGCCCCGGGACGCCGCGCCGTCCGATTTCCGCAACCCAGCGAGCGCGCCCGTCGAGTGGCCACGGGCCAGCCGGACCTGCCGGCGGGCAGCCTGCGCGCCACGGCGCCGCGCCTGCCCGAGGTCAGCGAGCTCGACCTGCTGCGGCACTTCAACCGGCTGTCGCAGCTGAACCACGCCATCGACCTTGGCTTCTACCCGCTGGGCTCGTGCACGATGAAGTACAACCCGAAGGTCAACGAGTGGGCCGCCGCGCTGCCGGGGTTCGCGGCCTCGCACCCGGTCGACCCGGCGGCGAGCTCGCAGGGCAGCCTGGAGCTCGAATGGCTGCTCGGCGAGCTGCTGCGCGAGATCTCCGGCTTCGCGGCGGTCAGCCTGCAGCCGGCGGCCGGCGCCCACGGCGAGCTGACCGGCATGCTGATGACGCGGGCATACCATCGGGCCAACGGCCAGGGCGAGACGCGCACGCGGGTGCTGGTGCCCGACAGCGCACACGGCACCAATCCGGCTACCGCCTCGATGGTGGGCTACGAGACGGTGACGATCCGCTCCAACGAGCGTGGCGGAATCGACCTGGACGCGCTGCGCGCCACGCTCGACGAGCGGACCGCCGCGCTGATGATCACCAACCCGAGCACGCTGGGCATCTTCGAGGACCAGATCGACGCGGTCCTCTCCGCGGTGCACGAGGTCGGCGCGATCGCCTACATGGACGGCGCCAACCTCAACGCCATCCTGGGCCGCTTCCGTCCCGGCGAGGCGGGCTTCGACGTCATGCACTTCAACCTGCACAAGACGTTCTCGACGCCGCACGGCGGCGGCGGTCCCGGCGCGGGGCCGGTGGGCGTGGGGGAGCGCCTCGTCCCGTTCCTGCCGGGCCCGCAGCCGATCCTGGCCGAGGGCGATCCCGACACCGTGCGGCGCAACGCCTGGGCCGGACGCTCCACGCCGGGCGCCCGCTTCGCGCTGGAGGAGCCGGGGAGCCGGCCGGAGAGCATCGGGCGGGTCCGGATGCACACCGGGAACTTCGGGATGTTCGTCCGCGCCTATACCTATATACGCAGCAACGGCGGCGCCGGCCTGCGCGCCGTGAGCGACGACGCCGTCCTGGCCGCGAACTACCTGCGCGTGCGCCTGGCCGATGCCTACGATCTACCCTACGACCGCATCTGCAAGCACGAGGTCGTGTTCAGCGGCCGTCGCCAGAAGCGCGCCAACGGCGTCACCACCCTGGACATCGCCAAGGCCATCCTGGACCACGGCATCCACCCGCCCACCATCTACTTCCCGCTGATCGTGGAGGAGGCGCTGATGATCGAGCCCACCGAGACGGAGTCGCTCGAGACGCTCGACCGCTTCGTGGAGGCCATGCACGAGATCGCGGATCGCGCAGGCTCCGATCCTGGATCGCTCCGACGCGCACCGGTGACCACGCCCGTGGGACGGCTGGACGAGGCCGGCGCCGCACGCCGACCGGACCTGCGCCATGCCTTCGGCGAAACCGGCGCCGAATGAACACCGCAGGGGCCGAACGAGTAGTATCGGCACCACGCGGCGGTTGACATCACGGGGTGCCAGTGGGAACGACGCAGCCGGATGGCCTCGTCGAGCGCATGCAGTCGGGTGACCTGGACGCGTTCGAGGAGTTCTTCAACACCTTCAAGCGGCCGGTCTACACGACCGCGCTGGCGATCACGCGCGATCCGTTCCTCGCCGAGGAGATCCTCCAAGATTGCTTCGTCAAGGCCTACCGCGTCCGGGACCGGCTGCGGACCGACGTCTCACCGCTGCCGTGGCTCCAGCGCGTCACCACCAACCTGTGCTACAGCCGCATCGCGCGTCGCCGCGCGATCATGGAACCGCTCAGCACGCTGATCACGAACGTGGTCGCCGACCTGACCTCGCGGCCCGAGCAGGTGGTCGAGTCGCGCGAGATCATCGAGGTGCTGCAGCGCGGCATCGACGCGCTGCCGCCCAAGCAGCAGACCGCCGTGATCCTGTACTACCTTCACGGGTACTCGCTGGCCGAGGCCGCGGAGATCGCCGACTGCAACGTCGGCACCATGAAGTCCCGACTGCACTACGCCCTGAAGGCGCTGCGCGCCCTCCTGCCCGCCGAGCGCCGGGCCGCCGCGCCGGGTGCGCGCCTCGTCACCGATGAGCTGCCATAAGATCAGCCGCCTGCTGCTGGAGCGATTTCGCTTCGGCGAGCTGGACGCGGAATGCGACGCGTACCTGGCGCACGTCGAGCGCTGTCGCGAGTGCCAGGACGAGATCGCCGTCGATCGCGCCCTGGCCGGCCAGCTGCGTCGCGCGCTGCGTGACCGGGTCGACGGCTTCGAGCCGTCACCTGCCGTGTGGCGGGCCGTGCGCCTGCAGGCGGCCGATCCCGAGCCACCCGGCCCGTGGTGGGCCAGTGCCGTGGTGGCCGTCAGTCGCGGGATGCGGGTCATGGTCCCGGCGGCCGCCATCATGCTGGCCGCCGTGCTGGCCTGGACCGGTCCGGAGGCCGACGGCGGCCAGCTGGACTCCTCGTTCGCCAGCCGCCTGCAGTGGCATGAGCAGCTGACCGAGACCGCGGCAATCGAGAATCCGCTGAATCGGCTGCTCGAGATCACCCCTTCGCCGAGCCGGTCCGTCCCGCTGCCGAACGGCGAGATGCCGTATCCCGAGCCGGTGAAGAGCGTGAAGCTGCCGACCGGCATCCCGACCACGGGTGGCGTCATCCGGTGATACCCCTTCGCCGGCGGGCCGCTGCGGCCCTGGCGGCGCTGGCGCTCACGGCAGCCTGCCAGCCCGCCCCGATCGGCGGCGCGTCCGCCGCCCCGACGCCGCTCGCCACGCCCACGGCCGGCGCCCCGCGGCTGCTGACCGGGACGTACGAGGTCGGCCCGCGGCCGGGGCCGGTCAAGCCATTCAGGGGCGAGATGACCCAGGACGTCCAGATCTACCAGGGCTGGGTGACGATGCGCTTCGAGCTGCGCAACACCGGCGAGGAGCCGGTGACGTTCCTGAACACGCTCTACGACTACGAGCCCTTCCAGCTCTACGAGCCGCTCGTCCGACTGGAATGGACCGATGGCACCTCGGCCTCGTACGGCCGCGGCGGCCGCTTCTTCCCGACGCCGGCCATCCTGCAGCCGGGCGAGGATGCGGTCTACCTGATGGGCGCGGCGCCCGTCCTTGAGGCGGGGTCCGGCGAGCTGGGCGATCTCGTCACGCACATCAAGTACTGCCCCACGCGTGGCATGGACGACCGGCCGGGCCTGCCGCTGGAGGTCAGCGAGCTCGAGTGGGAGACGGTCGACGGGATCACCACCGTGCGCGGCATGCTCCATGAGACGCAGGACGCGCGGCGCTTCAGCAGCCCGACCGTGGGCGTCGAGTTCATCGGGCCGGAAGGGGAGTTCCTGGGCGCCATCGTCGACGACGGCGTGGGGGAGCGCATGGACGCGGGCGAGTCGCGCCCGTTCGAGATCAGCGGCCCGGGCGTGCGCACCGATGCGGTCGTCGAGCTGCGCGGATCGGCGTGGGTGCGCTGACCGAGCGTGAACCTCGGCCCAGCACCGAGGGTATATTAAACGAAGGCCAACGCCGCATTGGCCTTTCTTGACGCGCTGCAGAGCGGCGGTCAATGATTGCGGGCGCTTTGAGTGGAATGCCATCCAGCCGGCGATGCCGGGGTCGCTATGGCTGACTGCGAAGCGCGGGAGCAGAGGAGGACGGCGCCCAACCGTGACCGGCTCACGCCGTGGTCCATGGGTAGGCCCGAGGTCCGAGGCCCGGGTCACGCTGCGTCCGCCCAACCCTGATGGCAGCCCCTTTACTGGAGGAACGTATGTGGCGTAGGACATCACTTGGTGTCATCACGTCGCTGGCGCTCGTGCTGGCGGCGTGCGGCGAGGGCGGAAGCCCAAGCGCCGCCCCTGCGAGCGGCCAGTCGGCCGCACCGACGCAGGACATGGACCCGGACCAGACCCTGGTCCTGGCCAGCGGCGCGACCGATCCGCCGACCCTTGACCCCAACCTGGCACAGGACACCTCGTCCGTGCAGGTCCTCAGCTCGGTTCAGCGTCCGCTGCTGTGGTTCACTCCCGAGCTGGAGCTGACCACTGAGGGCGGTCTGGCCGAGAGCTATGAGATCTCCCCCGATGGGCAGACCATCACCTTCACGCTGAGGGAAGGCATCGCCTACTCCAACGGCGACCCCATCGTCGCGGAGGACTTCGTCTTCAGCTGGCGTCGTGCGCTCGACCCGCGCACCGCTGCACCGTATGCCTATGTGCTGGCCGATGTGGTCGGCGCGGGCGACGTGCTGGATATGGCCGGCGCCGAGGATCCGCCGGGCGACAACGCAATCGAGGAGGCACTCGACGGCCTCGGGCTGAGCGCAGTCGACGAGAGGACGTTCGAGGTTTCGCTGAGCCGGCCGGCCGCCTACTTCCTGTTCGTGGCCACGATCTGGATCACCGTCCCGATCCAGGAGAGCTGGGTCGAGATCGGCGAGGACTTCACAGAGGCGGAGAACTACGTCTCCAGCGGACCGTTCATGCTCGAGACGTGGGCCCATGACGAGGAGATCACCCTCGTGCCGAACCCGAACTGGTACGGTGAGGCGCCGCTGCTCGAGACGATCCGGCTCACCATCGGTGCAGATCCGGATGGCGTCTACCGGCAGTACCAGAACGGCGAAGTCGACATTTCGGCCGTGCCCGGCGCCAATGCCGAGCAGGTCCGCAACGACCCGGAGCTCAGCGCGCAGGCCGTCACCGGCGACGTGCTGTGCACCTACTATCTCGGCTTCGACCAGGATCCGGACGACGGCGACGAGAGCCCGGTGCAGAACCAGGCGCTGCGCCACGCGATCAGCCAGGCCATTGACACGCAGGGCCTGATCGACACCGTCCGCCAGGGCATCGGCCGTCCGGCCGACAGCTTCATTCCTGTCGGAATGCCCGGTCACGAGGACTACGGCTTCGGGCTCGGCTACGACCTCGATGCCGCCCAGACCAACCTGGAAACCGCGCTCCAAGAGCTCGAGCTGGACAGCGCTTCGGACATCAGCCTTACCCTGGGTGTGAACGCCGATGCCGGCCATGAGCCGATCATGGAGTTCATCCAGGCCAACCTGCAGCAGGACCTGGGCATCAACGTGGAGATCGAGGCCCAGGAGTGGTCCGTCTATCTCCAGACGCTGGCCGAGAATCCGCAGGATATGTACCGGCTCGGCTGGTGCGCCGACTACCCGCACCCGAACAACTGGCTCTACGACGTGTGGAGCTGCGACACCGCTCGGGGCGGCTACTGCAACGAGGAGATGGACGAGATCCTTGCACAGGCGCAGATCACGCCCGAGCTGGAGGATCAGCTGCCGCTGTACGAGCAGGCGCAGCAGATGCTGGTCGAGGATGCGCCGGCGGCCTGGATCTACTGGTACGGACGCTTCACGCTGGTGAAGCCGTACGTCCAGGGTCTGGTTCCGACCGCCGCCGACTCGAGCCTCGGCGACATGTTCATGGATCAGGTCTGGATCTCACCGCGTGACGAGGCCTAGTGCCGATCGCGCAGTGACGTAAGAGAACCTGAGCCGTTGCGTGGAGGGGTCCGCCCCTCCACCCAACGGCCGCGCGCCCCGGCGACCCGCCGGGACCCGCGGCCGTCGGCACCAACCGGCTTCGGCCCCCCGGACAGTGAGGCGATAGCGTGACCACCTACATCATCCGCCGCGTGGCGTGGCTCATTCCCGTGGTCTTCGTCGTGTCCGTGATCACGTTCCTGCTGATGCACGCGGCGCCCGGAACGCCGTTCCAGCCAGTGAGTGATCGACCCCTCCCGCCGGCGGTGATCGAGCGCCTGGAGGAGCAGTTCGGCCTGAACGAGCCGATCTACATCCAGTACGTGAACTGGGTCGGCAACATCCTGCAGGGCGACCTCGGCCCCAGCTACCGCATCCGGGGTCGCGGGGTCTCGGACATCATCGCCGACAACATGTGGGCATCGGTGCAGCTTGGGACCATGTCGTTCGCGCTGGCCGTCATCCTGGGCATCCCGCTGGGGGTGATCGCGGCGTTGCGGCAGAACAAGTGGCCCGACTACCTCTCGACCTTCATCTCCGTGATTGGCATCGCCACCCCAAGCTTCGTGCTGGCCGTGCTGCTGGTGTTGATCTTCAGCGTCACGCTGCACTGGTTCCCGACGTCAGGCTGGCGCGGACCGGAGTACTGGGTGCTGCCTGTCGTCGCGCTGTCCGGCTACGGCATCGCCCAGGTCGCGCGCTACACGCGCGCCAGCATGCTGGAGGTGACGCGGCGCGACTACGTTCGCACCGCCCAGAGCAAGGGCCTCAAGGAGCGGTCGATCGTGACCGTGCACATGCTGCGCAATGCGTTCATCCCGGTCGTCACCATCCTGGGCCCGCTGCTGGCCGGGCTGATCACCGGCTCGTTCGTGGTGGAGAGCGTGTTCGCCATCCCGGGCATCGGCCGATTCTTCGTGGACGCCATCTTCCAGCGCGACTACGGCCTGATCATGGCGGTGACCCTGCTCTACGCGGTCCTCATCGCGGTCATGAACCTGGTGGTCGACGTCGCCTACGCCTGGATCGACCCGCGCATCCGCTACAGCTGAGGAGGTCGCACGACCATGGCGGTCCAGTCCACCACCATCGATCGAAAGCTCGCCGAGCGCCCTCCGGCAAGCCTGTGGCGCGACGCCTTCGAGCGGCTGCTGCGAAACCGGCTGGCGATCCTGGGCGCGGTCATCGTCCTCCTGCTCATCCTGCTCGCGGTCTTCGGTCCCTTCATCACGCCGTACGAGTATTCCCAGACCGACACGCAGCTCGTCCGCGAGGCGCGCGGCCCGGCCAACCCGGGAGAGGCCGGGCACCTGTTCGGCACCGACATCCTGGGTCGCGACCTGCTGTCGCGGATCATGGACGGCGCCCGCATCAGCATGACGGTGGCGCTCGTGGTGCAGGTCACCGTGCTGCTCATCGGCGTGCCGATCGGCGCGCTGGCGGGATGGTTCGGCGGCCGCATCGACAACCTGCTGATGCGGTTCACCGACATCACCTACGCGTTCCCGGACCTCCTCTTCATCATCCTGCTGACGGTCGTCTTCAAGGACACCTGGTTCGGCGGCGCGATGGACGGCCTGCTCCTGGTGTTCGTGGCGATCGGGATCGTCTCCTGGGTCGGCGTGGCGCGCCTGGTGCGCGGGCAGATGCTGAGCCTCAAGGAGACGGAGTACGTCGAGGCCGCGCGGGCCATCGGCGTGCCGGATCGCAAGATCGTCACGCGGCACCTGCTGCCGAACGCCATCGGTCCCATCATCGTGGCCGTCACGCTGGGCATCCCCGGCGCCATCCTGGCTGAGGCGCTGCTGGCCTTCATCGGCATCGGCGCCAACCCGCCCCGGGCGTCGTGGGGCACGCTCATCACCGATGGCCAGACCTGGATGAGCTCCGAGCCGCACCTCCTGCTCTTCCCGGCTATCGCCATCGCGCTGGCCCTGCTAAGTTTCACGTTCCTGGGCGACGGCCTGCGCGACGCCCTCGATCCGAAGCTGAAGGGGAAGCAGTAGTTGACGGCCACTGACGACGACCGGCGGGTCGACCCAGGCTCGCCGGCGGTCGCCGAGCTGCCGGATACCGAGAAGCTGCCTGAGGCGGTCTCCCTCGAGACCGAGGAGGGCCGGCGCCTCGCCGCCCAGCTCGCCGACGAAAAGGCGCGCCATGCGCGCAAGCTCCTCGAGGTCCGCGACCTCTCGACGCAGTTCTTCACGAAGGACGGCGTGGTCCACGCGGTGGACCGGGTCAGCTTCGAGCTCGACTACGGCGAGACGCTGGGCCTGGTCGGCGAGTCGGGTTGTGGCAAGAGCGTCACCGCCCTGTCGCTGACGCGGCTGGTCCCCGATCCGCCGGGCAAGATCACCTCCGGCGAGGTCATCTTCGACGGCGTCGACATCATGAAGCTGTCGAGCGAGGAGATGCGCCTGCTGCGGGGGAAGCGCATCGGCTTCATCTTCCAGGACCCGATGACCAGCCTGAACCCGACGCTGACCATCGGCTTCCAGATCGCCGAGTCGGCCCGATTGCACCTTGGCCTTTCGAACCGCGCGGCCAATGACCGTGCGGTGGAGCTGCTCTCGAAGGTCGGCATCCCGCGCGCTCGCGACCGGATGGGGGACTACCCCCATCAGTTCTCGGGCGGCATGCGCCAGCGCGTGATGATCGCCATCGCGCTCGCCTGCGACCCGATGCTGCTGCTCGCCGACGAGCCGACCACCGCCCTGGACGTCACCATCCAGGCCCAGATCCTGGAGCTGATCCGCTCGCTCTCCGATGAGTTCGGGACGGCGGTCATCCTGATCACCCACGACCTCGGCATCGCGGCCGGCATGTGCCACCGCGTCAACGTCATGTACGCCGGGCAGATCGTCGAGACCGGCGTCGTCGACGACCTGTTCGAGAACCCGCGGATGCCCTACGCCTGGGGCCTGCTCGACTCGCTGCCGCGCCTCGACGAGGAGCGGGGCTCCCGGCTGCGGACGATCGAGGGCATGCCGCCGGACCTGATTCACGTCGGCGACGACTGCCGCTTCGCGCCGCGGTGTCCGTACTCGCGCGACATCTGCCTCGAGGACGAGCCGCAGCTCACCGAGCGCGAGGGGCCGGACCACCTGGCCCGATGCTGGGGAACCGAGCCCGGACGAGCGTGGATCGAATGATCGAGCCACAGGCTGCTCCCGCCGCCGAGCCCGCGACCGGCCAGGCGCTGGTGGAGGCGGAGAATCTCAAGGTCCACTTCCCGATCACGTCGGGCCTGTTCCAGCGGACCGTCGGCGCGGTGCGGGCGGTCGACGACATCACCTTCGACATCCGCAAGGGCGAGACGCTCGGCCTGGTGGGGGAGTCCGGCTGCGGCAAGAGCACGACCGGTCGGGCCCTGATCCGGCTCCGCGAGCTGACCGACGGTGTCGTCCGCTTCGACGGGGTCGACCTGACGACGCTCAAGCGCGACCAGCTGCGCAAGATGCGACGCCGGATGCAGATCATCTTCCAGGATCCGTACAGCAGCCTCAACCCGCGGATGACGGTGGGATCCATCATCTCCGAGCCGATCGAGACCCATAACCTCGCCAGCGGCAGGGGGAAGCTGGAGCGCGTCAAGGAGCTGCTGGCGCTGGTCGGGCTGAACCCGAACTACACCAACCGCTATCCGCACGAGTTCTCGGGCGGGCAGCGCCAGCGCATCGGCGTGGCGCGCTCGCTGGCGGTCGAGCCGGAGTTCATCGTCTGCGACGAGCCGATCAGCGCGCTCGACGTCTCGATCCAGGCCCAGGTGCTGAACCTGCTCGTGGAGCTGCGCGAGCAGTTCGGTCTGACCTACCTGTTCATCGCGCACGACCTGAGCGTGGTGCGCCACATCAGCGATCGGATCGGGGTGATGTACCTGGGCAAGGTCGTCGAGCTCGGACCGCCCGCGGCCATCTACGAGACGCCGGCGCACCCATACACCCGCGCCCTGCTGTCGGCGGTTCCGATCCCGGATCCCCGGGCGGAGCGCCGCCGCAAGCGCGTCATCCTGACCGGTGACGTGCCCTCGCCCGCCAACCCGCCGAGCGGCTGCCGGTTCCATACCCGCTGCTGGCTCTACGAGCGGCTCGGGCGGCCGGAGAACTGCCGGACCGACGACCCGGAGCTGCGCATCGTGCAGCCGGACCACCGGGCCGCGTGCCATTACGCAGAGGATGCGATGCAGAGCGACGTCGGCGTGGCCCACATCGGCGCCGAGCCGATCAAGCGCAAGGCGTTCGGCGCCGGCCCGGGAGCGCACAAGCCGGTGGCCGACGACAGCGTCCCGGCCACGCTGGTGACCGGAGTGGCGCCGGACGAAGGCACGGGTGGCGGGACCGGCGGCTCGGGGACCGGTGGAGCGGCTCCACCGGAGTGAACCAGTGGTCGCGGGAAGGGCTATGACCCTGATATAAGGGAGATTCACCCACGGCAGCCGGAGAACCGGCACATCGGAGTGAGGAAGCGGAGGTTCTGGATGAACCACAGGTGGAAGTTCTTACCCGTCACGATGGGTCTCGCCCTCGTCATCGCCGCGTGTAACGGCGGCGAGAGCCCGGCCGCGTCGGCCGGCGCCAGCGGGGCGCCGACCGATGGCGAGCCCCAGGCCGGCGGAACGCTCGTGTTCGCGGGCGCGGCGCTGGCGGCCAGCCTCGATCCGTCGCAGACCAGCGACGGCGAGTCGTTCCGCATTCTGCAGCAGATCTACGAGCCCCTCGTCGACCTCGTGCCGGGCACGGTGGACGAGCTCGAGGGCGTCCTGGCCGAGTCCTGGGACTGCGAGCCGGACAGCACCACGTGCGTGTTCAACCTGCGCGAGGGCGTGACGTTCCACGACGGGACGGAGTTCGACGCCGACGCGGTGAAGACCAACTTCGACCGCTGGGACAACTTCGCCGAGGAGTTCCAGGCGAACGCCTACTACTACGGCGCCGTGATGAACGGCTTCGGCGAGAACAACCTGATCGAGAGCGTCGAGGCCACCGACGACCTCACCGTCACCATCACCCTCTCCGAGCCGAGCCCGACCTTCCTGTACGGCATCGCGCTGACGCCGTTCAGCATCGTCAGCCCGGCGGTGCTGGCGGAGACCAACGCCGACGATCCGGCGGCCAGCACGCTCGGGACCGACACGGTCCAGGGTGGCACCGGCCCGTTCATCCTGGAGGAGTACACGCCGGACGCGAGCGCTGTGCTGGTCCGCAACGACGACTACTGGGGTGAGCACACCGCCTACCTGGATCGGCTGGTCATCCAGCCGATCGATGATCCGGCGGCTCGGCTGCAGGCGCTGCAGGGCGGCGACGTCCAGGGCTTCGACCTGATCGCCCCTGGTGATCGATCCGCAGTCGAGGGGGCGGAGGGCTTCCAGCTTGTCAACCGCGAGTCGTTCAACACGCTCTACCTGGGCGTGAACCCGACCGCAACCGAGAACGGGCCGCTGGCCGACCTGGCCGTGCGCCAGGCGGTGGCCATGGCGATCAATCGCGAGGCGCTGATCGGCCCGTTCTACGGCGGCGGCGGCTCCGTGGCCGATTGCTTCCTGCCGCCCACCAGCGGCTGGCACGATTCGGTGTGCGCGGACGTGGAGGTCATCGAGCACGATCCCGAGGGTGCCCAGGCGCTCCTCGAGGAAGCCGGCTTCGGTGCCGACAATCCGCCGGTCGTGAACTTCTGGTACCCGACCGAGGTCACCCGCCCGTACATGCCCGATCCGCGTGGCCTGCACGAGGCGGTCACCACCATGCTCGAGGACGCCGGCTTCACGGTCGAGCCGGGCAGCGCGGTCTGGGGGACCGAGTACATCCCGGCGGCGCAGGGCGGCGAGTACGACCTGCACTTCCTGGGCTGGACCGGCGACTACGATGACCCGTCCAACTGGTATGGGGTCCACTTCGGCTTCGACGCCGACGGCAACCCCGCGACCCAGTTCGGCTGTGACGTCGAGGGCCTGGAGGACGCGATCAACTCCGCGGAGGCGGAGCTCGACGAGACAGCGCGCGGCGCCGCCTGGGCCGAGGTGGCCCGGATCATCCACGGCGAGGTGTGCTTCTTCACCCTCGTCCACGGTGACACGGCCATCGCGCTGACCGATCGAGTCCAAGGCTACGTCGCGAACCCGACGGGCTCGGAGAGCTTCCTCGATGTCTGGCTCTCAGAGGAGTAGGCCGGAGGTCGAGGACTAGACTGGGAGAGCCCCGGCCGAGGTCGGG
>JAPSGM010000309.1 GCA_031177555.1 Chloroflexota bacterium | reverse complement strand
GATGGCCTCGAAGGCCTGCCCGATGGCCACCGTCCCTGATGCGCACGAGTTCGCATTGCCGATGGCCGGGCCGCGCAGTCCCTGATCGATCGCCACGTTGGCGGCGCCCGCGCCGCCGAAGACCGCCGTGGCCAGGGTAGGCGACACCGCCCGCACGCCGGCCGCCACGTACGCCGCGTGCTGCTCCTCCCCGAACGCCACGCCACCCAGCGCGGAGCCGATCCACACGCCGGTCCGCTCCCGGGCGGGAGCCCCGCCATCGGTCCATCCCGCGTGCTGCGCCGCCATCCGGGCCGATGCGACGGCCATCTGGCTGAACCGGTCCAGCCGCCGGGCCCGCTTCGGGTCCAGGTGGTCGGCGGGATCGAAGTCGTCGATGGCGGCCGCGATCCGCGATGGGAAGGGAGAGGCGTCGAAGCGGTCGATGGCGCGCACCGCCGAGCGGTCGGCGAGCACCCCCGCCCACAGCCCGCCCGCTCCATGACCGATGGGCGTGACCGCACCCATGCCCGTCACCGCCACGCGCCGGTAGGTCACGCGCCGGTAGGTCACGCGCCGGCCTCGGCCAGGGCCTTGATGCGGCGCAGCGTCCGGCCCGCGATGACGTCGATGAACCGCGGCCCGATGACGTGCCGCGCGACGAGCCCGCCGATCAGGGGCCAGCTCAGGTCGAGCCGGTGATGGATGCTGACGTCCCAGGCCTCGCCGGCGGGCTCGAACCGCCACGCCACGCTCATTCCGCGCGTGATCCCGCCGGTGTGCAGGAACTCGATGCGCCGCTCATCGGGGAGCGGGCGCTGCACGGCCTCCCAGCGCACCGGGATGGCCCCGCGCCGCGCGCCCATCGCGTAGCGCCGCTCGCCCGACGGGTCGGGCATGGCGCGGACGTACCGGTAGTGCGGCAGGCGCTCGGGCCAGCGCTCAACCTCCGCGGCCAGGCGGAAGATGCGGTCGTACGGCGCGCGGATGCGCGTGCGCATGACGCTTCTCACCTTCGCGTCCTCACGGCCGCAGTACCGCGGCCAGGAAAACCGGTGAGAGGACGTCGCTGGCCGGCCGGCAATCGCCCAGCGCCGACCCGAGCCGCTCGGCAAGCTCCGGTCGCCGCGCGAGGCGCCGGAGCGCGTAGCCCATCACCGGGTGGGCGCCGAGCATCCCCTGGACCAGCCATGTCAGCCCGTCCTTGGCGACGAACGCCCCGCGCCGCGCGGCGAGGTAGCGGGCGGCTGCGCGATCGTCGCTCCCCTCGAGCGCCTCCGCGGCGGCCCTGGCCGAGCGCAGCGCCCGGTAGATCCCCTCGCCGGTGAACGGGTCGATGAAGCCGGCCGCGTCGCCCACCAGCATCCAGCCGGCACCCGCGGCGCGTGCCACGCGGTGACCGATGGGCGAGGCGCCCAGGATCGGCGTCAGGCGGCGCGCGCCCCCCAGCCGGCCGGCGACCGCCGGCAGGCCGGCGATGGCGTCTGCGAAGCGTGCCTCGGCGGAGCGGCGCGCGCCGTCCGGCGGCAACGCCATGCCCACGTTCAGGCGGCCGCCGGCGATCGGCGCCAGGCCCACGTACCAGCCCGGACCGACGTGCATCTCCCCCGACGCGTCCAGCCCCGGCACGGCCTCGTAGTGCGCGACCAGTCCCAGGCGGCGCGGGCGGGCGGGCCGCGCCACGCCGGCGCGCTGCGCCACGCGCGACCGGGCCCCGTCCGCCCCGACGACCCAGCGGCAGCTCACCTCGCGAAGACCGTCCGCCGTGCGCAGCGTGGCGCCGGCCACCCGCCCGTCCCGCCAGGCGAGCGAGTCGAGCGCGGTGCGCTCCATCAGCCGTGCCCCGTTCGCCGCAGCGTGGCCGGCGAGGGCGGCGTCGAACGCGGTGCGCCGCAGCCCGTAGGCCTGCCGCGGCGCGGCGCGGCGCCGGTATCGCACGTCGACCGCCGCCTCGCCGAGGATCACGCGCATGCCGCGCAGCGGATGGGCGGCCGGGCGCCACGCGCCGGCGGGCAGGCCCAGGCGGGCCAGCTCCTCGGCGATCATGGGGCTGGCGTACTCGGCGCAGGCCTTGGGTCGGGGATGGGAGCGGGCTTCCACCAGGATCACGTCGCGCCCGGCCCGCGCCAGGGCGGCGGCCAGGGCGGACCCGGCCGGGCCGGCGCCCACGACCAGGACGTCGCAGCCGAGCCGGCTCACCGGTACACCGTGGTCACGCGCGGCAGCATGGCGCCGGAACGTGCCGCGACACGGAGGCCGGCGCTGGCCGCCAGGTCGTCCAGCTCGGCCAGCGTGTACGCCCGTCGCGCCGACAGCAGCCCGTCGTGGCGGGTGTACGTGCCGCGCGCCAGGGCCAGGACCGTGGCGGCGGTGATGGCGTAGGGCAGCCGGCCACGCCGCAGGTCGTTGACCACCACGCCGCGTCGCGCGACGCGGCGCATCTCGGCCAGGGCCGTGACCGCATCGGC
>JAPSGM010000123.1 GCA_031177555.1 Chloroflexota bacterium | reverse complement strand
CTGGACGGGGTGCTGCTCCCGGCCTGAGCGCTATCCTCGCCGCGTGAGCGCGAACCTCTGCTACGCCGATGCCTATGCCCGCTCGACCGATGGCTCGGTGGTCGAGGTCGACCCCGATGCCAACGCCGTCCTGCTGGACCGCACCGTCTTCTACCCCGGCGGCGGCGGCCAGCCCGCCGACAGCGGCGTTCTGCAGGGCGCATCGGGCGGCTCGTGGCGCGTGACCGGCGCGAAGAAGCGCGGCGACGACATCTGGCACGCCGTCGAGGGGGAGCCGCCGGCGGTGGACACCGCCGTCACCGCCGAGCTGGACTGGGATCGCCGTTACGCGCTGATGCGGACCCACTCCGCGCTCCACGTCCTGTGCGGGGTCATCTGGCGGGACCATGGCGCGTCGGTGACGGGCGGGAACATGGAGCCGCTGGCCGGGCGGATGGACTTCGAGTTCGAGACGATGGCCGGGGAGCTGGTGGCCAAGATCGAGCGGCGCGTCAACGAGGAGGTGGCCGCGGACCGCGAGATCCGGGTGGCGGTGCTGCCGCGCGAGGAGGCGTTCGCCATCCCCGACCTGATCCGCACCAAGATCAACCTGCTGCCGGAGGGCATCGCCGAGGTGCGCACCATCGAGATCGTGGGCCTGGACCTCCAGGCCGATGGCGGCACGCACGTTGCCCGCACCTCGGAGATCGGCCGCGTGCGGGTGACCGGCTACGAGTCGAAGGGCCGCATCAACAAGCGCATCCGCATCGCCGTCGAGGACGCCTGAACAACGGCCGGCCGGCGATTGAACGGAATAGCTCCCGCGATCGCCCATGCAGGGTATCCGCGCCGCGACCCCGAGCCGGTATGGCCACCGCGCGCGCGTGGGAGGAGAGGGAGTGGTATGCACCCCAGATTCCGCATCACATTGGCCCTGGTCGTTGTCGCGACCCTCATTTCAGGCCCGACGAGCGCGAATTCACACGAGAGCGCCGTCGCGGAATGGAACCGGCACGCCGTCGAGGCGATCCTGAATCCGGCGACCGCCGCGGTGCCCGGAGCCGGGCAGCCGCCCACCGTCGGCGTCATCCACCTGGCCATGGTGCACGGGGCGGTGTACGACGCCGTCAATGCCATCGTCGGTGGGTACCAGCCCTACCTGTCCGGACTCGATCCGGCGCCCGCCGGCGCGAATGTCGACGCGGCGGTTGCGACCGCGGCGCATGACGTGCTGCTGGGACTGCCTCCCCAGGCTCTGTCGCAGGCGCTCCGCGACCGTCTCGACGGCGAGTACGAGTCCTTCCTGGCCGATATTCCCGACGGACCGGCCAAGACCGATGGCATCGCCGTCGGCGCCGATGCCGCCGCTGCCATGCTGGCACTGCGCGCCTCTGACGGGCGCTACCCCGGCACGCCGGTCCAGTTCCCCGTCGGAGAAGAGCCGGGGGCGTGGCGCGTGACCGGCAGCGGGAACGACCCCGCGGCATGGGTCGCGAACGTGAATACCTTCGTGATCACGAGCAGCTCACAGTTCCGAACGGACGGTCCGCTGCCGCTCACCAGCGCCGAGTACGCGGCGGAGTATGCCGAGGTCAAAGCCCTGGGCGAAAAGGACGAGTCCACGCGGACGTCGGCCCAGACCGCCATGGCGATGTTCTTCATCGCCAATCCGGTCGAGATGTTCAACCGGAATTTCCGGCTGATTGCGGCGGCCAAGGGCCTGTCGACGGCCGATGAGGCGCGCCTCTTCGCGGCGGTCAACATGGCCGGCGCCGATGGCCTCATCAGCTGCTGGGACGACAAGATGTTCTACGCCTTCTGGCGGCCGATGACGGCGATCCAGAACGGTGGCGCGGACGGCAACCCGGCGACGATCGCCGATCCGGATTGGGAGCCGCTGCTTGCGAACCCGCCATACCCGGATCATCCGTCCGGCTACAACTGCCTCACCGCATCGATGATGCATGCGGCGACCGACTTCTTCGGTCCGCAGCACGTGGCGTTCGACCTGGTGCATGCCAATGGCACCGCTCGCCACTACACGCGCTTCACGAACGTGATCAAGGACACGATCGACGCGCGCATCTACCTGGGGATCCACTCCCGGACGCCCGACGTCCAGGGCGCGCTCATGGGCAAGAAGGTTGCGCGCTGGCTCGGCCGGCACGAACTGCGGCCCGTGGACTGACCTCCTCTGCCTGGAGGCCCCGGCCCGCATCGGGGCGGGGCCTTTCCACGCAACGGGAGCCGGGGAGCATGGCGAACCTGTTCGCGGAGCTGGTGCGCCGCGGCTGGAGCGACGACGACCTGGTGGCGCTGGCCGGCGGCAACGTCCTGGGCGTGATGCGCAGGGCGGAGGCCGTTGCATCGTCCCCGGCGCCCGCCATGCCCGGGCGCTAGGCGGTCGCCATCACCGCTCGCTCGGCAAGGGCGATCGGCAGCGTGCCGGATCCGGCGATGGCGTCGTGGAAGTCGCGCAGGGCGGTGACGTCGGAGGCATCGGTCCCGCGGGCGGACAGGTATCGGTCGCGGATGCGCAGGATCTCCAGGCAGCCGGTCAGGTAGGAGGAGGCCTGGGTGGGCCAGCTGCAGTAGCGGGTCACCTCGGCCACGGCGGTGGGCTCGGTCAGCGAGGAGTTGGCCATCACGTAGGCCACGCCCTCCTCGTGCGTCATCTCGCCCAGGTGCAGGCTCACGTCGGTGACGATCCTGGCCGCGCGGAAGAGGGTGGCCTCCAGCCGGTAGAGGATGTGGCGCAGGTCGTCGTAGAAGCCGGCATCCTCCATCATGCGCTCGGCGTACAGCGCCCAGCCCTCCGCGAAGTAGCTGGTCCCGAACCACTGGCGGGCGTGCGACGGGTTGCCCTTGGCCATGGCCAGGTGCCAGTGGTGGCCGGGATAGGCCTCGTGGACCGCGGTGGTCGGGATGCCCGGGAAGCAGTTCGACTCGAGGCGCTTCGCGATCTCCTCGTCGCTCGCGCCTTCGGGCGGGAACGGGACGAAGAAGTGGCCGCGCATCGTCTCCGCGAAGGAGGGAGGCGCCACGTACGACGCCACTGCCAGCACCGGCCGCTGGTAGGGCGCCGAGGGCTCGACGCTGCACTCCTCTCCGGCCGGGAAGCTGACCAGGCCGCGGTCCACCAGGAAGGCGCGTGCCCGCGCGGTCCACTCCTCGTAGCCGCGGCGCATGTCCTCCGGCGTCATGGGTCGGTCCCGGTTGAGCTCCAGCAGGACGGCGTGCCAGTCGTCGGTGCCGCGCAGCCGGTGGGCTCCGTCGCGCAGCGCGGCGCTGAGCTCGTCGACCTGCTGGCGGCCCTTCTCGCGCAGGGCCCGCGCGTCGAAGCCGAGCAGCTCGGCCTCGCGCAGCACGGTGTTGTAGCGGTCCTCGCCGAAGGCCCAGTCGCCGGTCGCCTGCGGGCTTATCTCCTCCAGGAACGCGGCGTACTCCTCGTAGGCATCGGCCGCGTCTGCGCCGGCATCGGCCATCGGCTGGCGGTTCTCCTCGCTCATCTGGGCGGGCAGCAGGTGCCGGGTGTAGTTGGCGCCCGCCCGCGCCTGGTTGATGGCGCGCCTCAGCAGGATCTCCGGCACCAGCTCGGGACGGAGGTTGGCGCGTCCGGCGGCCAGGTTGTCCGGCACCTGCCGCAGGCGGGCCACGGCCGCCTGCACCAGGTCGCGCTCCGGGCGCAGCGCGTGCAGGAAGAGCGTGAAGACGCCGCGCATCCCGGGGTTCAGGTAGTAGTCGGGCTGTCGGCGCCACACCTCCCACTCGTCGTAGACGCCCTGCTCGACGAGGCCGGCCACGACCAGGTCGCGGTCGATCTCCTCGTCAAAGCTGAGCTCCGAGGCGTCGATGGCGGCGAAACGCTCGCGCCAGGCGCGGGCCGCATCGGCGCGGCGGTGGTAGGCATCGGCCGAGAGGTCGTCGAGCGACTCGTCGAATTCGGTGAGGCCCATGCCGCTGGCGCGGACCGGGTGCTCGCGGTACTGCTCGGACAGGAAGTCGCGGACGTGTTCGGCGAAGGTCGTGGGCACGATGTGTCACCTCGTGTGGGCACGCGAGAGGCAGGTCGGAGTCTAGCCGTGTCCCATCTTCCCATCCGGCCGACGCCGCCTGACCCCACCGGATGGGCTATCGGCGATGGCTCGCCGGTTCGGTCCAGAGCGCTAGCGCTCGGGCGGGACGAGACGCCCGAAGCGCCCCGGATCCGATCGCGCGGCGACCTGGATCGCGTTCAGCGCGGCGCCCTTGCGCAGGTTGTCGCTGGAGACCCACAGCGCCAGGCCGCGCTCGCGGCCCGGAATGGCACGAAGGCGACCGACGAGCACCGGGTCGCGCCCGACGACGTCAAGCGGCATCGGGTGGCGGCTCGAGCCGGTCGCATGGCGGTACTCGACGCCCGGAGCGTCGCGCAGCGCGTCCATCACCGCGCCCAGCTCCACCGGCCGCTGGGTCCGGACGTGCAGCGCCACGGAGTGGCCGGTGTGCACCGGCACGCGAACGGCCGTGACCGAGACGTCCAGCTCGGGCAGGCCCAGGATCTTGCGCAGCTCGGCCATGATCTTGCGCTCCTCGCCGGTCCAGCCCTCGTCGTCCATGGCGTCGATCTGCGGCACCACGTTGTCCGCGATGCGGCCGTGGAACGGTGAGCCGTTTGCCCGCTCCGCACCGTCTCCCGCGCGCTCCACCTCGAACGCGTTCAGGCCCGCTCGTCCAGCCCCGCTGACCGCCTGGTAGGACGCCGCGTCGACCGACTCCAGCCCCGCGAGGTCGCGGATCGGGGCCAGGGCCACGACCGCCGCGGCGGTGGTGCAGTTCGGGTTGGCGACCAGGGTGCCCCCGTACCTGTCCAGGACCGAACCGTTGGCCTCGGGCACGACCAGCGGCACGTCAGGCTCAAGGCGGAAGGCGCTGGAGTTGTCGATGATGAGCGGGACGTTGCGGCCCGGGCCGGCGACGATCTCGCGGGAGACGGCACCGTCGGTGGCCAGGAACAGGACGTCCAGCTCCGCGGCGGCCGCCTCGTCAAGGATGGCGAGGGTCAGCGTCCCATCGCCATAGCCCACCTCGCCGGGCTCGGTCCCGAAGGCCCGAAGGCAGCCCGCCGGCAGGCCGGCATCGGCCAGGATCGAGAGGAGCACGCCGCCGACCACGCCGCGGGCGCCGGCAACGCCGACCGTCGGCCAGCCCGAATCGGTCATGGCGCACCGCCGAAAAGCACGGACAGCTCCCCGCGGACCAGGCGGGCCAGGTCGCCGTAGACCGCGCCGGCGGTCACCGCACCGCCGGCGCCGGGCCCCGACATCCGGAAGCGGGCGCCGTCGCTCAGCTCCACCTCGAGGACGCTCTCCACGCCGGAGGCTCCGCCCAGCGGGTCGGTCGCCTGCAGCTCCATCGGTCCCACGCGCATGCCATCCTGGTCGGCCGATGCCACCAGGCGCACGGTCGCGCCCGGCTCCGGCCGGATGCCGACGATACCGCGCGCGTCGACATCCTGCTCCGGACGCCAGCTTCCCCAGGCCACCGATGCCAGGATGGCGAGCTTCTGCGCGGCGTCGCGACCCTCGACGTCGAAGCGCGGATCGGCCTCGGCGTACCCCGCGCGCTGGGCCTCGGCCAGGGCCTCGTCGTAGCTCCGGCCGCGGCCGATGGCCGTGAGGATGAAGGTGGTGGTCGCGTTCAGAAGGCCGCGCAGTCGGGCGATCCGCCCCGTCGCTGCCAGGTGCTGCACGGTTTCGATCATCGGGACGCCTCCGCCGACAGATGCCGAACCCAGCAGCGCCGTCCGCCGCGCCACCGCCAGTGCGGCCAGCTCGCCGCCGTGCGTCGCGAGCAGGGCCTTGTTGGCGGTCACGTAGGGGCGTCGCCGCTCGAGGGCAGCCCGTGCCCAGCCCAGCGGTCCGTCCACGCCACCCGCCAGTTCCACGACGACGTCGAGGTCCTCGGCGGCCACGACCTGCGCGGCCGAACCGATCTCCACGCCCGCCGGGAAGGCGATCGCCCGGCCACGCCCGGCGTCCCGGACGGCCAAGTTGGCCAGCGTCAACG
>JAPSGM010000308.1 GCA_031177555.1 Chloroflexota bacterium | reverse complement strand
ACCTTCCTGCTGGCGCGCAGCGGCCGATTCCGGCTCGCGGGCCTCGCGATCCTCGGGCTGTGCCTCCCCGGAGCGGTGTGGTGGGGCCGGTTCCTGGTGCAGGATGCGCTCGATCCTTTCCCCCTTTACGACGAGGCGCTCCTGCTTTGGTGGCTGCCGGAGCTGGTCGGCGTGATCATGGCCATGGGGCTCATGATCATCGGCGATCGGCCGGTCCCCGTTCCCCGGGTGATGCGCCGCCCGCCAAACGCCGTCCGGGAGCCCATGGCGCTCGGGAATGCGCTCAGCGCCGCGATCGCGTTCGGCTTCTACCCGCTGCCATCGCTCGTCGCCGAGCTCGTCGCCCTGGCCGCGACGGCGGCGGCGCTGACGGCCGCCATCGCGCTGGGCGTGCCCTGGCCGCTGGTCGTCCTCGGCGGCGCCCTGCTGTTCATGCTCCTCGCGACCGAGCTGTGGTACGTGGCCTTTCCGCATGACGCCCGGGCGGCGTGGGAAGCGTTCTCGTACGTCGGCCACATCGAGCTGGAACGATGGCACGTCGCGACCGGGACGCCTGCGCCGAACACCGAGGCCAGGATGCGCGCCTGGCTCCGCGGCAACGAGGAGCGACCGGAGACGCGGTGGGCGCATTCGGAGCTGCTTGCCGTCGTGGGTCGGCTGGACGAGGCGCGGGCCGTGGCCGAGCGCATCGAGACGTCCACGCCGGCCGAGGAATTCGACCGGCAATCGACGCTCGACTACATCGACTGGATATCGGGCGACCAGATCGACGTCGAGGCACGCGTCCGGCAGGCGGAAACGATCGGGGACGCGGGCTCCCAGCAGCGCCTCTTCGCGCGCGGCACCGCGGCCATCGCCGTCGCCCGCGACCGCGTGGCGGAGGGCGGCGACTGGCGGACGCCCCTGGCCGAGTTCCAGCGCGAGATCGGGTCGGCCGGCTGGACGTCCCTGCGCCAGGACACGCGCCGGCAGCGCATGATCGCCACGTTTCTGCTGGGCCTGCTGCTCTCCGCCCTGTTCGTCCTCTCCGGCGTTCTGCTTCACCAGGTGCGGTGACCTAGCGCGAGCCGATCGCCTCCGCCAAGCCGGCGAGCTCGACCTCCTCCTGGTGGCCCGTGCTGAGGTCGCGCAGCACGACGGCGTCGCGCTGGAGCTCATCCCCCACGATCACCGCCCAGTGCGCCCCGACCTTGCTCGCCGACTCGAGCTGCTTGCCCAGCCGCCGCGTGCTGCCGTCGGGTCGCACCCGCAGGCCGGCCTCCCGCAGGACCGATGCCACCCGCAGCCGATCGACCATCGCCCCGGGGTCGGCAGAGACGACCACGATGAGCGGGTCGCTCACCGCGGGCGGGATCCCCTGCTCCTCTCCTGCCAGCAGCACCCGGTCCAGGCCGATGCCGAAGCCGATGCCCGGCGTCGGCCGTCCGCCGAGCAGCTCCACCAGGCCGTCGTAGCGGCCGCCGCCGCCCAGCGCCTGCTGCTGCCCCTCGCGCCCGGCGACGAAGAACTCGAACGTCGTACGCGTGTAATAGTCGAGCCCACGCACCAGCCGATGGTCGAGCCGGTAGGCCAGGCCCATGGCGTCGAGCAGCGACCGGACCGTGCTGAAATGCTCCCGGCACGCGTGGCAGAGGTGGTCGAGGCTGCGCGGCGCGTTCGCGGCGAGATCGGCGTCCAGGTCCCTGTCGTCCAGCACCCGGAGCGGATTCACGCGCAGGCGACGCCGGGAGTCATCGGTCAGGCGATCCTCGTGCGAACCGAAGTAGTCGAGCAGGGCCCGGCGGAAGCGCGGGCGGCACTCGGCATCGCCGATGGAATTGAGGTGCGCGACCACTCCTCGCACGCCGGCCAGGGCATAGAAGCGATGCGCCAGCTCGACCAGCTCCACGTCGACCATCGGCCCGGGATCGCCCAGCACCTCGACATCCCACTGCGTGAACTGGCGGTAGCGGCCGGCCTGCGGCCGGTCGTAGCGGAACATCGGGCCAAGCATCCAGACCCGCAGCGGGCCGGGACGGACGTGCATGCCGTGCTCCACGAAGGCGCGCACGATGCCGGCGGTCGGCTCGGGGCGCAGCGCCCACTCGGCGCGCTCCTCCTCGCTGCCGGCCGCGCCCGACACGCGGAACATCTCCTTTTCGACGGCGTCGGACGTCTCGCCCAGGCCGCGGGCGAACAGCTCGACGCGCTCGAAGAGCGGCGTGTCCAGGCGATCGAAGGCATAGCGCCGGGACAGGTCGCGGGCGATCGCCTCCAGCCGGGTCCACGCCTCCCCCTGCTCGGGGAGCAGGTCGCGCGCACCGCGCGGCGCGGTGATCCGGGGAGGCATGCGCGGAGTGTACCGGCCTCCCGCGTCCTGACGGGTGCGGTAGCCTCGCGCGGTGACGGACCCCGACGAGCGGCCGCGCGACATCCGCGAGCCGCTCCTGCTCGGCGCCCTGCTGGTCGTGGCGGT
>JAPSGM010000307.1 GCA_031177555.1 Chloroflexota bacterium | reverse complement strand
GGCGAAGCCGGCGCAGAAGGCCGAGAAGGCCGAGAAGGCCGAGCAGGCCGATACGGCCGAGGAGTAACGAACATGGCACACAAGAAGGCCGGCAGCAGCAGCAAGAACGGCCGCGACTCGGCTGGCAAGCGGCTCGGCGTGAAGCGCGGCGACGGTCAGCGGGTGCTGGCCGGCACTATCATCGTGCGCCAGCGCGGCAGCACGTTCGTCCCGGGCAGCAACGTGGGTATGGGGCGTGACTACACGCTCTTCGCCACCACGGACGGCCTGGTGAAGTTCAGCCACCAGACTCGCGCCAAGAAGCGGGTCAGCGTCGAGTCCGCGTCATGAAGACCGAGATCCATCCGCAGTACCATCGCGCCGAGGTGCATTGCATCGGTTGCGGCACCACGTTCACGGTCGGCTCGACGGCCGAGTCGATCCGGGTCGAGGTCTGCTCGAATTGCCACCCGTTCTACACCGGCACCCAGAACATCGTGGACACCGCCGGCCAGGTCGAGCGCTTCCAGCGGCGCATGGAGCGCGCGGGCAGGTAACGGTGCCATTGCGCCGGCGCCTGAGCGGGTGGCCGGCGCACGTCGCGCCGCACCTCGTCTTCCTCATTCCCGAGCTGCTCATGGCGGCCGGGCCCTTCGTGATCAGCGCCGTGGCGCGCGCCGGGGAGCGTCCGCGCTTCCGGATGCCCGACTTCTTCTACGGCGGGCAGGCCCTGATCGAGGGCGTCATGATGCGCGGCCGCACGACGGTCGCCATGAGCGTCCGCCCGCCGTCAGGCGAGATCCTCACGATCTCCGAGCCGCTGCCCGCCGCGCTGCGCAACGGTCGCTGGCTGAAGGTGCCGTTCGTGCGCGGCGTCTTCGTGCTGTACGAGACGCTGGTCCTCGGGACGCGCATGCTCATGCGCTCTGCCGCCATCTCCGCCGAGGGCGAAGACATCGAGATCACCCGCCCGATGATGATCGGCACCATGGTCTTCTCCATCGGCTTCGCGGTGGCGATCTTCTTCGTGCTGCCGCTCTTCCTGTCGACCTTCGCGGAGGACGCCGCCGACTCGGACCTCGTGGCCAACCTCGCGGAGGGCGTCATCCGGCTGGTGGTGTTCGTGGCCTACATCGGCCTCATCGGGCTGATGGCCGACATCAAGCGCGTGTTCGCCTACCACGGCGCGGAGCACAAGGCCATCAGCGCCCACGAGGCGCAGCGCCCGCTGACCCCGCCCGAGGTCGACCGCTTCTCCACCGCCCACACCCGCTGCGGGACCACGTTCCTGCTCATCGTGGTGGTGATCAGCATCCTCTTCTTCAGCCTGATCCCGCGCGCCGGCGTGTCGCTGCCGGTCCTGTTCGCCTCGCGGATCCTGCTCGTGCCGGTGATCGCCGCGGTCAGCTACGAGCTGGTGCGCTTCGGCGCCAAGCACTACGGCAACCGGCTGGTGCGTGCCATCTACCAGCCCGGCCTGTGGCTGCAATCGCTGACCACCCGCCAGCCGGACCACTCCATGCTCGAGGTGAGCATCGCCTCGCTCGAGTCCTGCCTGGCGTCCGATCGAGCGGCGGGCACGCCTGAGGTGGAGCCCACGGCCGAGGTGGTCGACCCCACCACCGGGGTGCTGCCCTAGCCGCGATCGGGGCGCGGTAGATGCCAGCAGCATGGCCCTGGCCCACTGCATCGAGCCGTGCGTCTGCACCCTGGCCCGCTGGAGCGGGCCAAAGCGCGGGCGATTGCCATTGGGCCCCACGTTCGCCAGGCCCTGGCCGACTCCACGCCCGAACCGGGGTGGCGGCCACCACCCGCGGCACACAGCCGCGCCACCCACGGAGCCGGATAATGGGCGAGTGATCGAGAGACTGCGCGAGATCGAGTCGCGCTACGAGGAGCTCACCGCCGAGATGGCATCGCCGAACCTGGACGCGTCGCGCCTCGGCGACCTGGGCCGCGAGCTGGCGCGCCTGGAGCCGATCGTGGCCGCCATCCGGGCCTGGAACGGCGTCCGGGACGAGCTGGCCGCCACGCGCGAGATGGCGCAGGACCCGGACGAGGCGATGCGCGCCCTGGCCCGCGAGGAGCAGGAGCGGCTGGAGGCGCGCGCGGTCGAGCTGGAGGGCGAGCTGAAGGTCCTGCTCGTCCCGCGCGACCCGAACGACGAGCGCGACGTGATCCTGGAGGTCCGGGCCGGCACCGGCGGCGACGAGGCGGCCCTCTTTGCCGCAGACCTGTTCCGGATGTACGCTCGGTACGCCGAGGCGCGGCGCTGGCAGCTGGAGCTGCTCTCTGCGTCGGAGGGCGCGTCCGGTGGCTTCAAGGAGGCGATCGCCGAGGTCCGCGGCGCCGGCGCCTACTCGCGGCTCAAGTACGAGAGCGGGGTGCACCGCGTGCAGCGCGTCCCGGTGACGGAGGCCTCCGGCCGCATCCACACCTCGACCGCCACGGTCAGCGTCATGCCGGAGGCGGAGGAGGTGGAG
>JAPSGM010000021.1 GCA_031177555.1 Chloroflexota bacterium | reverse complement strand
CGACAAACGGCGTGTACGTCGTTTACGAGCGGCGCGAAGGGGCGACCTGCTCGTGATCGAGACCGAGCGTCTCCGGCGCACCAGGGCAGAGGCAAGAGCCGCGACGACGGCGGCGCTGCGTGGTGTCCTGAAATCGACAAGGGAGGGCAGCCGCGGCCAAGCCGGCCACGAGGCTTGCAGCGAGCGCGAGTCCGCTGCGAGTGTTGCCCGTGGCCGCCCCCGCCGGTGAGGTCAGCAGCCGTCGTCGCCGGAGGAACTCGGCAATGGCTCGCACCACCTCGGGCCGATCAGCTGCTACCCGACAGGGACGTGCCGCGGCTGCCGGCTGCCGCCGTTAGTACCCCAGGTACTACTGCGCGCGCGACCTAGGGCGGCATCCGCGGGAAGCGTCGGAAGGGGGAGTGGTACTCGATAGACGATCGGCTCATTGGCGGGGCCACGGGGCCACCGTACCTTGAGGTCGACAGACGAGCGGGCCACACAGAGCTCATCGTCCGAAGTTTTCCACAATTCCAGGAAGGCTAATTCGATGCACATCTCGCGTCCACGCCGCTCGTCCACAGCCATCGTCTTCGCCGCCGCTGCGGTGCTGGCGGTCGCGCTGCCGGTCGGGGCAGCCAACACCGTGACCCAGACCATCAATGCAGGTACGCGAAGCGCAAGCATCGCCGACCTCAATATGGGCGCCGTCACCTATTCGCACAGCGCGCAGACGAACACCGGGACCATGGTCCTCACCGCCGACGACAGCTCGGGCTCCGGCGCCGGCTGGAACGTCACCGTTCAGAGCTCTGCGTTCGTGTACAGCGGCCCCAACGGCGGCACGAACATCCCGGCCGCCAACTTCTCCATCACCTCGGCATCCGGCGCGACCGCGACCGCCGGCGATTCGGTCAATGTCATCGGCGGACCCAAGGTGCCATTGACCTTCGTCACTCCGGCGACCCTCGATGTCGCGCGGAAGACGCTGCAGGCCGAGCTCACCTTCGGTGAGGGCACGTACTCCCAGGACCTCGGGGTGAGCCTCGCGATCCCGGCACAGTCCCGCGTCGGCACCTACACCGGAACGATGACGGTGACAATCAGCGCAGGCCCCTAATCGGCCTGGCGTCTCGAACGGGTTGACGGGCGGTGCACTTGCGCACCGCCCGCTTCGTCCCACACGGGTAACCTTCGATCTGATGGTCAGCCGCCGCGCTTTAGCCATCCTGCGCTCGCTACTCGTCGCGGCGAGCCTAACGGTGTTCGCGGCCGGGCCGGTTTCTGCCAAGCATGAACCGGCGCGGTTCGGGCTCACGCCAGTCGGCCGGGATGCAACCTTCTTCGAACTCACCATGCGGCCCGGCGACAACAAGCACCTGCGGGTCGAAGCCGCCAACTTCGGGCACGAGGAGGCGGACGCCCGAACGTATGCCGCCGACGTCTACAGCATCGTCAACGGCGGCTTCGGAGCCGACCTGTTCGGCGAACTACCCGCCGGGCCGACGCTGTGGGTGACCTACCCGACGCAGGAGCTCACGCTCGGCCCGGACGACGCCGTGCTCATCGACTTTGAGGTCAGCGTCCCGGATTCCACGCGCCCCGGGGAGTACATCACGGCGCTGGTGATCGAGAACTCCGAGCCGGTGGTCGGCTCAGGTGGGATCGCATTCGACCAGGTTAACCGCAGCGCGATCGCGATCGCGATCACTGTTCCGGGCCGCGAGCGTCCTGCTCTCGAGATCGGCCAACTCCGCCACGAGGAGGTCGGCGGGATATCAGTCATCACGTTCGAGGTGGGGAATACCGGCAACGTCCATCTCCAACCAACCGGTGAGTTCGTGCTCCGGGGGCATGGCGACACGGAGATCGCGGCTGCGCCTGTGACCATGGACTCGGTCTACGCCGGGATGTCGACTCTGCTAGAGGCTCCGGTCGGACAGCTGTTGCCGCCCGGCGCGTACTGCGCCGAACTCCAGCTGTCCGACCACTCGACCGGCGCCAGCGCAGCGACCGATTGTCTCGCGTTCGAAGTCGCCGCGCCGGTCGACGAGGGCGGACAGGACGGGGGGCCGCTGCCGGAGATCACGACTCCCGCTGTGGGCGCTTTCCGCGACTGGCCCGTGATGATCGTTCCGGGCCTCCTGCTCGCGGCGGCTGGCGCCGTCCTCCTGCTGATCTGGCGACGGAGGCGATCGGCGGCGCGGGTCGTGCCCGCGACCGTGGGTCGGATTCCCGCCACCGATCAGCCGTCCCCGGTCCGTGAAACGCCCGCCGACACGGTGGGCCGCGTGATGGGGATGCTGCGCAAGGCCCTCCGCGCGGAACCACGAGTGCATCGGGCCTGGATCATCGAACGTAAGGCCGGATTCGTTCTTGCCATCGAGACTCAGCCCGGCCTGGCGCCCGAGGAGGTAGCGCGCGTCGCCCACGAACTCCAAAACTTCACGGACCAGGCGCTAGATCAGGCCATGCCGCTTCAGGTCGAGTACGTGAGCACCGATCGTCCGGGCGGTAGCACGACAGGCGACGCCGTTCCGTTCTATGTCAATGCCGGGGATTCGGATGTCGTCAATTAGCGCTGCGGTGCCACTCCACCTACCGCCCAGCCGGCTGACGAACAGCGCTCGTTCGTGGAGTCGGCGCATCCTGATCACAGCGGCCATGGTGTCCGCGACTTGGGTCGCCCCCACGGGCCCCGCCGCCGCGGGCCCCGCCGCCGCGGCCAACGAGGCGCCACGACTGGGACTGACGCCGCTGGGACGGGACGGGCCTACTTCGATCTAAGGCTTCGTCCGACCGAAGTCCTCGAGCTTCAGGTGGAGGCAGCGAACTTCGGCGATGAGGAGGTCGTGGCCCGGACGTACGCGGCAACGCGATCGCGGTGGCGATCGACGTGCCAGGTGCCCGAGAGCCGGCACTCGCCATCGGCGACGTCTCCCACAATTCCGTCCTTGGCTCATCACTCCTGGTCTTCGACGTGATCAACCCTGGCAACACCCACCTCCGGCCGGCTGGCAAGTTCCGGTTAGTCAATGTGGGCGGCTCGCAGGTCACCGGCGGTGCTGTAGCCATGGACATCGTATATGCCGGTACGAGCACGAAGCTCGAGGCTCCGCTGCCCGCGCGTTGCCGCCCGGCGATTACTGCGCGGAGCTGGTGCTGACCGATCCTGAGACGGGGGCCACCGCAATGATCGACTGCACCCCGCTGACACCGGCCTGGCCCGGTCCGGAGGAGCCGAACACCACGCCTGCGGGCCCCGTGCCATAGCTCGGAACTGACCAGGCCCTCTTGCCCATACGGCTCAGCCCTATGCTGATCTTGGGCTCGGCGCTCGTCGTGGCCGGAGTGCTCGCGGCATGGCGCCGCCGTCGGCGGGGCGCCTCGAACTCGCTATCGCATCATGACTGGCCACGATGAACGAGGAGGACGAATGAGCGCATCTGACGCCACGCGGCGTCTGCTCAGGGCTCTCGCGGCGACGGGCGCCAGTGCGATGCTGTCACTTGCTATCCCGCTCCAGGCATGGGCTGCGCTGAGCGCATCCGTGGCGGACTTCACGATGGCGGCGCTCCCCTACTCGCACACCCACCAGACGGCAACCGGCACTCTCTCGCTGACGGCGACCGACACCGGTACCTGCATCCTCCTCATCTGCAGTAACAACGGGTGGCATGTGACCATCCAGGCGTCAGACTTCGCGTATTCCGGCCCAAACGTCGGGAGCGCCATCCCGGGGGCGAACCTCTCGATCACGCAGGCGCATCCCCCGTCCCGACTCTCGGGCCAGGCAATCGACCCGCAGGGGGGCCCGCACGTACCAGCGAGCAACTCCACCGGCACGCTCGACACGCCACGCGAGACGCTCGAGGCCCGCGACAACTTCGGCCTCGGCAGCTATCGCCAGCTGATCGATGTGAGCCTCGTGGTGCCCGGGCAGTCACGCGCCGGGACGTACCGAACCACGCTGACCGTCACTATCTCGGCCGGCCCGTAGCGGGCGCAAGGCGACGATGGCCCGGCAGAAAAGGTGGAAGCTTCGGCCGTGCGACACGGCGCGTCCACGGCCGTGGCCACCAAGTGAGCCTGTATCCCCGGTCGACGTTACGTGATGCGGCGCTTATGCGCTCTCGGAGCGCTGTGCTTATGGCAGGCGCCAAGCGGGCACTGGTCGGCGCTGCGCGCCCTGGGTTTATGACGTCTGCCCAAGCTCGCTCCGGGCGGGAGTAGCTCAGTTGGCAGAGCGTCAGCCTTCCAAGCCTCTACGCCTAAGCGCTGTGCTATCCCGAGTGGCGCCGTGAGCGAACTGAGCTCAGTTATGCGCTGTCGCTGAGAGCCGCTAATGCGCAACGCTCGAGTCCGCTGCGTGAGACGGTTGGTGGTCCGAGCCGTAAGCGTAGTCTTCGAAGCGCTTGCCCAAGGACGGCGCTTCTCTCACCGCACGGGTGTTCGAGCCCTGACGTTAGCGCCCCCGCCAGTATCGGCTCTAGAGCGCATGTAGAGCCCATGGCGGCAGGCTGGATCCTTGGCTTGACGGCGCCCCGCGGACATGCTCACGATCGCGAATAATTCCGAGGCCGCCCTACGATGGATTTTCGCCTTCTCGGGTCTCTCGAGGTTTCGGCTGACGGCGCGCTCGCCGAGCTCGGCCCGCCGAAGCAGCGGGCACTGCTGGCGATCCTGCTGCTGCACGCCGGCGAGATCGTTGGCATCGATCGCCTGATCGACCTGTTGTGGGGCGAGAACCCGCCGCGCACCGCGACCCACTCCATCCAGATCTACGTTTCCGACCTCCGCAAGGCGATTGAAGGTCTCGGCGGAAAGCGGATCCTGGCGACCCGCCCGCCTGGATATCAACTGGACGCAGACCGGACGTCCCTCGACGTCATCCAGTTCGAACGTCTGGTCGAGGAGGGCACGCGCAAGCTCAGGACCGGGAATCTCGACGGCGCTGACAAGCTGCGAGCGGCGCTGCGCCT
Source organism: Chloroflexota bacterium (assembly GCA_031177555.1). Lineage (GTDB taxonomy): Bacteria > Chloroflexota > Limnocylindria > QHBO01 > QHBO01 > JAPSGM01. Next base: position 9,169 of record JAPSGM010000021.1, on the reverse strand, counting down.
GTGGCGAGGACCGGCGCTGACCGACTTCACCTACGAGGAGTTCGCGCAACCCTACATCCGGCGATTCCACGACATGCACCTGTACGCCATCGAGGAACTGGCTGCGGCCGAGCTGGAGGCGGGCCGCGCCAGCGATGCGCTGCTGCTACTGGACGACGTGATCCGCGAAGACCCGCTTCGCGAGCGGTCCTGCGAATTGCTCATGTTGGCTCTGTATCGATCCGGCCGCCACGCCGAAGCGCTGCGGACATACCAGCAGCTGCGCAGCCAGCTGGTCGAGGAGCTTGGTCTGGATCCATCACCGCTTCTGCAACGCCTCCAAGAGAGGATTTTGCTTCACGACCCCTCGCTCCTCCCGCCGCGCGAGGCGCCGACGGGCAGCGCGGCACGCAATCCATACAAGGGCCTGCGGCCGTTTAGCGAGCCGGACGCGGATGACTTCTTTGGGCGCGAGGGCTTGGTCGATCGGCTCGTGCGCACCTTGGCCGGAGGAGCGCATTTGGTCGCTCTAGTTGGTCCATCGGGATCCGGGAAGTCGAGCGTAATCGCTGCAGGTCTCATTCCGGCACTGCGTGTCGGGGCGGTGCCCGGGTCAGAAAATTGGGTCATCGCTCAAATGACGCCGGGAGCCAACCCGCTGGGCGAGGTGCAGGCTGCGGTTTCAGCCGCCGCCGACACGCCGCAGGGAGTCAGCGCCTTGCTGGGATCGGGCGCGGAAGATGGCGGCGCGGCATTCTCGCTCCGCGTCATGCCGCAAGGGGGACGCCTGCTGCTCGTCATCGATCAGTTCGAAGAGCTCTTCACGATCACCGATGAGCAACCGCGACGACAATTCCTCAGCGCGATAGCCACCGCTGTGGCGGAGCCCGGTACGCAGCTCACCGTGGTCCTCGCCCTGCGTGCCGACTACTACGATCGGCCCATGCTCCATCCCGAGTTCGCGCAAGCCTTCATTCCCGGGGTCGTAAACGTCCTGCCCATGACGGTCACCGAGCTCGAGGCCGTGGTGGTCCGCCCCGCAGAGGGTGCTGGCGCGGTGGTCGAGCAGTCCCTCCTCGCCGAGCTGGTGGCGGACGCCGCCGATCGCCCAGGGACGCTTCCGCTGCTCGAATACGCGCTGACCGAGCTCTTCGATCAAAGGAGTAAGGGATCGCTGACGCTGGAAGGCTATCGGGCGCTGGGCGGAATGAGTGGCGTGCTTTCGCGCAGCGCCGAGGCGCTGTTCGGCGCGCTCTCGGCGGACGAAAAGCAGGTCACGATGCAGGTCTTCTTGCGGCTCGTGCAGCTCGGCCAAGGTATGGCCGAATCGCGCCGGCGGCTGCCGGTTTCCGAACTGACCGACCTCGACCTCGATCCGGTCCTACTGTCCAAAGTGCTCGAATCGTTCGGCGACCGGCGTCTCCTTTCCTTCGATCGCGACACTGCTACGGGTCAGGCCACGGTCGAGCTCGCTCATGAATCGCTCTTCCGCGAGTGGGAGCGCTTGGCCGCGTGGATCGACCGGCATCGGGCCGCGCTCAAGCGCTATGAGACGTTAACGGCCGCTGCCGAAGACTGGGAGGCATCGGGCAAGCACCCGGACTACCTGCTGACAGGCACGCGTCTGGCCGAATTCGAAGCGTGGAGTCGGGAAGGCACGCTCCAGATTGGCGGAAAGCAGCGCGCGTTCCTGGACGCGGGCCGTGCTCGCCAGGCCGACGAACGCGCCCGTGCGGAGACCGCTCGACGCTTCGTCTGGCCGAGCTTCGTTGATGACCGTCAGAACTCGGCTTATGCGTTCTTCGCAGAGAACGAGGGCGCCTACTTGGCCGGGGTCGCCGCAGCGCTGAAGTCGAGGACAGGCAGGATCGGCTTCGTCGGTGGACATGACGACGGCTTCATCTGGACCTGGCACGCCGGATATGAGGCAGGCGCCCGTTCAATCCGGCCTGACATCGAGATCATGTCCGCCTATCTGAGCTCGGGCGAAATGCCCACCCGATTCCACGAGTCCACCGGATTTCACGATGCGCCCGCTGCCGAGCGAGAAGCACGCGCCATGTTTGAAGCCGGCGCGGACGTCATATTCCACGCCGCGGGAGACTCCGGCGTGGGAGTCTTCGAAGCGGCGTTCGCACTCTCAGGCGCCGAGCGCCATCTGTGGGCGATTGGGGTCGACACAGACCAATACGTGACGGTTCGCTACATCGCCGGGGCAGTCCATCCCGAGGAATGGAGGCAGCACATCCTGACCTCCGTCCTCAAGCGGGTCGACCTGGCCATGTACCAGTTGGGCGCGGAGTTCGCGCGGGGCCAGTTCCGATCCGGTCGGCACACGTTCGACCTGGCGAATGGCGGGGTGGACATCTCGTACAGCGGAGGGTTCATCGAGGACATCCGCCCGCAGATTGACCGCGCCAAGCAGCAGATCATCGCCGGGCACGTCCGTCTGCCGTGCATTCCGGTCGTTAGGCTTGAGCTGGCAGCTGAACGGGGTTATTTGGAGGACTGGTGCCACAACTCATCTGAGGATCCGTCCATGGAGCGCACGTAGAGCCGCCGTCGACGCCGCGCTGAGCCTCGCCCAGCAGTCTTCTCTCGCCGACACGACGGGTCGCGGACGTGACGCCGCAGGATCGGCCAGCGCGAGGCACATCTCATGATTCGTCCGTTCGTGATCCAGGCGGCGCAGTTCCGCGTCACATGGCTGCTGGTCGGGCTCCTGGTAGGCACGCTGATCGTCGCCACGGCGTTCGCTACCACGAGCGGCCCCCGCTTCGGGCAGCCGAACGGTGATGGCACGACCTTCACGCAGCAGCACCCGAGTTATGGTCGCGGCTATCCGCTTCATGGCGGATTGGCTGGTCCGAGCCGGGTCCAGCGAGAGCTGCACCCGGGTTATGGCCCGGGCTATCCGCTTCATGGCGGATTGGCTGGTCCCTCCTCCGTTGGGGTGCAGGATTGATCTCGCCGCTCTCCGAAATTCAGCCGGTCGCGCGGACCTCCGTCTCGCGACCGGCTCTGATCGTCGGACCTGCCAGCGCTCCTCGTAGACGATTTCGCCCAGCGCAACCCGCCCGCCGGGTTTGTTCCGAGCGGTGAGTTCGCCGGATCGGCGGGATAGCCGAAACGACAGCAGGACGTCACAGCGTCGGTCGCTCGGCAGCCCGAGCAGGCGTGCCGCAAGGTCCAGGTCGTTGACGGTAGCCGGCCGCTGCCGATTCCCAAGTCCAAGCTTCGATGATCGGCGGCGTGCGTACCGGCCGGGAGTACAAAACACCAATGAGCGGGCTCGGAGCTTATGCGCTGTCCGAGCGCTGTGCTTGGTGGGCCGGACTGTCCGGCGGAGTCAAGGAGCCGGCCGCCCTCAGTTATGATGTCTTACCCACGCTCGCTCCGCGCGGGAGTAGCTCAGTTGGCAGAGCGTCAGCCTTCCAAGCCTCTCGGCCTGAACGCTGTGCTAACCCGAGTGGCACCGTGAGCGAAACGGGCTCAGTTATGCGCTGTGCTGGGACTCGCCCATGGGCGTGGTCGTGCCTGTTTCGGGACCCATGCCAAGCACGTTAAAGGCGCGTACCCAGTCACCCTTGCCCGCAAGCCGCAGACTGCCCAGGTCCTGCGACGTGACGAGATCGCGCACAGCCTCATGGGTCGACTCGTCCACCAGGATCTGGCCCGGACCAGCCGCGGACTGAAGTCGCCCCGCAACGTTGACCGAGTCGCCGACCACGGCGTAGTGCATGCGGCGCTCGGAGCCCACATTGCCTGCAATGACCTCGCCACTGGTAATCCCGATTCCCGCCTGCAATCGAATCCCTGGCATGGCCGGGATCTCCAGCTTCACCACGGCAGCCTGCATTGCGAGGGCCGCGCGTACGGCGCGCTCGGGATCATTCGTGTGTGCCACCGGAGCGCCGAAAAAGGCGAACACGCCGTCGCCCAAAAGGTCGGCAACGGTACCTCCCTGCGCCTCGACTGCGTCGCTGACGACCGTGAGGTATCGATTCAGAAGGTCCAGCGTTTCCTCCGGTGCGTGCTCCGCCGCGATTGCCGTGTAGCCACGCACGTCCGCGAACAACGTCGTGACGCGGCGCCGGTCACCGCCAAGTGAAACGGCGAAAGGGTCACGAAGGGCTTCCGCCGCAACGCTCTCGCTCACATACCGTCCCAGCAGTTCCGCAAGGCGGTCCTGCAACGTCTTCGTCCGAAGGAGGGAGCGCAGGCGCGCCGAGAGCTCGCTCTCGTCGAAGGGCTTCGAGAGGAAGTCGTTGGCGCCCGCCTCAAGGCCGCGCACCTTGTCTTCCGGGCGATTCAGTGCGGTGAGTAGCAGGATCGGCAGGCCGACACGCTCCGGCTGGGCCCGCAACCGCCGGCATACCTCAATCCCGTCGAGCCGCGGCATCATTACGTCCAGGCACACGAGGTCCGGCTCATGATCCGCGACTGCGTCGAGGGCCGAAGGACCGTCGCGGGCCTCCACCACGTCATAGCCCTGGTGCTCCAGGAGCTTGCCCAGCAGGGCCAGGTTCGCCGGCTCGTCGTCGACGGCGAGAATCAAAGAACGCTCCCGTTTCACGGCAGGTAGCGCTCCACGCCCTCGGCAAAGGTTGCGAAGTCGATCGGTTTGCTCATGTAGCCGTCGAAACCCCCGGCCAATGCGCGCTCGCGATCGCCCACCATTGCGTCCGCCGTGAAGGCCACGATGCGCAGTGCGCCGGCGCGTGCGTCCGCCCGGATCTCGCGAAGCGCTTGCCAGCCGTCCATATCCGGCAGGCCCAGGTCCAGGAGGACCAGGTCGGGAAGCCGATCACGGGCCATCGCGACTCCCGCCGCCGCAGTGTCCGACGTGAGCACCTCATGCCCCGCGACGCGCAGGAGCTTCGTGGCGAGCGCGAGGTTCGCCGGCGTGTCCTCCACCACGAGAATGGTGGCCACTATCCGTCGACCGCCGGTTCGGCGCCCTGCTCCGTTAGCAGGCGCAGGAGCGGCTCCACCCGGATCGGCTTGCTGACATGCCCGTCCGCGAGCTCCGGGACGTCAGAGGCGTCCACCACCGAGATCACGATCACCGGGATCTGGCTTGTTGCCGGGTTGCCCTTCAGCTCGCGCAAGATGTCATGGCCATCGCGTACGGGCATCAGCACGTCGAGCAGGATTGCGGCCGGCCGAAGGGTACGAGCTTCCAGCACCGCGGCACTTGGGCTCGTGGCAGGGACGACGCGGTAACCATGGTTCGCGAGCATCTTCTGGAGCAGCGGCGCCACTGACGGATCGTCATCGACGCTGAGCAGCAACTTCTCGCCGTCGTGTGCCGGGACCTGCTCGATGGCATCGCTCGGCTGGCGCCGGCAATCGAGGGGAAGCCTGAGGTGGAAAGCGCTTCCCGCGCCAGGCTCGCTCTCCAGGCTGATGTCTCCTCCCATCATCCGTGCAAGGCGACGGCTGATGGCCAAGCCGAGCCCGATCCCGCCTGACTCTCCCCCGGCTTGGCGGAACTCCTCGAAGATCGCCTCGTGTTGGTCTGGTGGGATGCCCGGGCCCGTGTCCCGCACACTGACCTCCAGCAGACCCTCGCTGGCGCCGCTCGCCTGCACGACCACTTCGCCCTCAGTCGTGAACTTGAGCGCGTTGCCGCAAAGGTTCACCAGGATCTGGCGCACACGCTGGCGATCGAGTACGACTTCTGACGGAGCCCCGGCGTCGTGCCACGCGAAATTGATTCCCTTCTGGACGGCCAGAGACCGATGCTGCGCCACCACCGCTTCGACGACCTCCCGCGGGTCGAACGGCTGGGGATTCACCGTAAGCTTGCCTGCCTCGATCTTCGACAGGTCCAGGATCTCGTCGATCAACCCAAGCAGGTCACGCCCGCCACGCTGGACCCATCCGAGAGAGGCCTGCTGCTCGTCGTTCAGGGGGCCATCGACGCCCGCCAGGAGCGCGTCGGTGAACCCGAGGATCGCATTCATCGGCGTGCGCAGCTCATGGCTCACGCTGGCCAGGAATCGCGACTTGGCCTCACTCGCACGTTGTAGTGACGCGTTCGTCACGGCGAGTTGCTCGGCCAGCGCGCGCTGTTCGTCGAAGAGTGTCGCCAGCCGCTCGGTCGTGCCGTTCAGGTCGCGGGCAAGCTTCCCAAGCTCATCGCGGTTTGGCACTTCCACGCGTTGCGTGAAGTCTCCAGCCGTGATTCCGGCGAGGGCACGTTCCATCTTCCGGACCGGAAGGATGAAGGCCCACGACAGCACGAATCCCAGGGCCAGAGCCGCCACAACGCTCACGGCGGAGAACGCGATTACCATGCTGGCAAGGAGCATCCTGTCCGCCTCGAAGGCAGACTGCGCCTCCGCCATCTGCTGCTGAGCCGATGCGATGAAGGGGTTCAACTGCCCTTCGAGGACGTGTGACTGCCTGTGCTCTTCGGCAATATGGAGGCGCTGGGCTTCCTCGTAGTCTCCGGCCTCGTACGCGGCCAGCACCTGGTCACTCCACTCCGCGAAGATGGCGTCGGCAGCTCGAACCTGGCGGAAGAAAGACCCATCGTCTGGGTCGGCCAATTCCAGAGCGTCGAGGAGCTCGGTGAACTGCCCCTTGGCCGTGGCGATGTCCGCGTTGTAGTCGTGGCGCTCGTTCAGAGTCAGAAGCGCCATTGCCCGGTAATGGCTCTGGGCTGTCACGAGATACAGCATCTGCCGGGCTTGGCCGGCCTTCGCCTGAAGCCGATCCAACTCCGCGACCCGCTCGCTCATCCGGCTGATGATGCCTACGCTCAGGATCGCCATTCCGACCAGCAGCAGCGCACCGATCAGGAATCCGAAGAGCAGCTTCCGGTGGACACTGAGATCGATGCGCGCCACCGCATCAACGACCGGACGCAACCACCCAGTCCAACGTGGCAGCCGCGGCTCTGCCACGGTGGTCGCCTGCCTACGAATTCCCGACATGGCCGCCCCACTTCTTCGTGACACCCTCGAGGCCGCGACGTGTCAACGGACGAGAGGCCGGCCGATAGGATCGGCGGTGGTCGGGCCGCGGCCTGCGGTGCACCAGACGGTAGCACGCGCTCCGATTCGGCTGAGCCTCAGAGGAGGAAACCTGCGGCCCGGCTCCGGCTGTTTGCGCTGACCCGCCGGCCCCTTCGCGCCACGAATTGCCCCGAAACAATTGGCCCGGAGCGGGCCGATTCAGCTTCGGGAATCCTTGTACTCGTCCGCGTGATCGATTGCGGCGTGCCGTCCAGGTGGTCCGCCGTTGTAGTGCGGCCACACCCGAGCCGCTACGATAGTTGCCATGCGGGAGTAGCTCAGTTGGCAGAGCGTCAGCCTTCCAAGCCTCTCGGCCCGAGCGCTGTGCTATCCCGATTGGCGACCCGAGCGAAGCGGGCTCAGTTATGCGCTCTCGGGGTTGCGACCCACGCTCCACTGAATCGCGTCCGGTTCTGTCGCGGCTCGTGGGCTGGCGCTACGACGGAACCGACACCGCGCGGCGGCGCCGGTGCGGCAGCTGCCGCTGTTGGCCTTCCGACCGCCCGCCAAGTGGGCTGACCCTTGCGCGAGACTTCGCTCGAGGCCTTCGAGCATCCGGATGTGCCATCGGCGAGGACCTGCTCGATCCGCTTGGTGAGGTTGAACCTCCAGGGCCAGGCCATGGCTCGGTCCTTCCGTGCAATTGGCTGTCGCGATCACCCGCCTTACCGAGAGCCGACTGCGGCAGCACTATGGTGGATAACCGGGTCGACATCGGGTAGACAATGGAGGAAGGCTGGACGGGTGGCGCCGAGGCGTGATCGCACACCGCGACCGCCACGACCGGTGCAGAGCCACTGGCGCGACCGACCCCGTCCTCAGCTTAAGAGGCATCCTGATCGGCAAGGCAGGAAGCCGCATCGGGATGCTGTGGGAGAGACCTATGCAAGCGTTCATCATCGAGGCAGAGAATCGTCCGGGCGAGCTCGCCCGGCAGACCGCGGCCATCGCGGCACGCGGGGTCAACCTCTACGCGTACTGCATCACGCTCGGCAGTCGGGGTGCGAGCGCCTTTCTGGCTCATGACGAGGCCGGGGTGCGCAGCGGGCTGAACGACGCCGGAATCGCCTTCCGCGAGGTGCCGGTCGTCACCGCCTGGCTCGAGGACCAGCCGGGGACGGCCGCTGCAGCCACCAAGAAGCTCGCGGACGCAGGCGTGAACATCGACCTGTTCGTGCCTCTCGATCTCAAGGATGGGAAGGCCACGATTGCCTTCGGGGTCGACAACGTCGAGGCCGCACGCCGCGTCCTGAGCGACCAGCTGACCGAGTGGATGATCCCGGGTCAGCCAGAATCGGTGCGCGCCGGGACGTCGCTATGAACCGGGCCGTCTAGTCCGTGACGCCGTGCCATCCTGCCGGGCACGGCGTCGTGGCATCTGGCGCGGGCGATTCAGTCGCGCAGTGCGCCACTGACCACCTGTTCGAGATGTGCTATCCAGCCCAGTCCGTTGCCGCTCCATCCACATTGGCAACCGACGACGCGATTGGCGGCCGGATCCAGGTGGACCGCCGCCGAATGATGCGGCAGCCGACTCTCGCCTGCCTGATGCAGACGCAGCTGCGCCTCCCGGTAGGTCCAGTCGCCGCTCAGGCTCGTCTCGACGGCCATCTCTGGCTGGGACGGTACCACATCTGGTACCCAGGAGGTCATGCATACCACATGTGGGCGATGCGTCCTACTACTGCATCCCGACGAGGCGGGCTGGCGTACCCTCCTCGCCGACAGGGGAGTGGACATCGCGGCGGCCGTACCAACCCCCCGAGCGACGAGCCGGCACGACACCGACCCCGGCCACCGGACAGGCGCCAAGGACCGGATGTTGGCCTACAACCGCTGAGACGCGCGCCGACGCCGCTCAGGCGGCGGACACCGTCTCGACCAGCGGATCTCGAAGGAAACCTCCGTGGCCTTGCCGTCACGGATGCGCCACGCTCGCAGGCTCTCGGCCGGTCCGGCATCCGGATCGGTGAGGGTGGCGAGCAGGTAGATGGTGTCGGGATAGAGCGCCGAGCGGAGATCGGTGGCTGACGGGACGGCCGGCGTGTGGGTGTGCGAGTGGAAGATCGCCACCAGATCCTGGCCGGCGTCCTCGATGCCGAGCACGATCCGCACGAGGTCGTCGGGATGCACGCTGTACACGTACGGGCTCGTGCGGATCGTGC
>JAPSGM010000306.1 GCA_031177555.1 Chloroflexota bacterium | reverse complement strand
TCATCGCCCGGCAGCTGATCGAGGAGGTGCGCCGCACCTCCTGAGTTCCGCAGTGCGGCCGCAGGGCGACGCTGCCATCATCGGTCCAACCGCGCACACCGGAGGCCCAGCCGATGTCGAGCCACGCCCCCACCCGGGGAGGCCCAAGTCCCGACATGCCGTCCCCGCCGCCGTCGCGGCGCATGGAGACCGACCTGGAGCCGCTCGTCATCCCCGATGAGTTCCGTGCGGGCTCCCTGGTCGAGCTGGTGCACCGCACCGTCCTGCGGCACCCCGAGAAGGAGGCGTTGCGCTGGAAGCTGCCGCGCACGAAGCGTCAGACGGGCGGCGGGCCGGCCGAGGACGAGGAGGCGGCCGAGTGGCGCAGCGTGACCTACCGCGACATGTGGGACTGGATCGCCCAGGTTGCGCTGGGCCTGAAGCACCTGGGCATCGCGGACGGCGACTCTGTGTGCATCATGAGCCGGACGCGTCCCGCCTGGCTCGCCGCCGACCTGGGCGCCATGTCGCTGGGGGCCGTGACCTGCCCGATCTATCCCTCCTCGGAGCCGGGCCAGGCGGCGTACGTGATCAACAACGTGAAGGCGCGGGCCATCTTCGTCGAGAACCTGCAGCAGCATGCCAAGATCGAGAAGGTGCGCGGCGAGTGCCCGTCGCTCGAGCATGTGATCGTGATCGACGACCGCGGCAAGCTGCCGGCGGGGGCCGTCGGCTTCGACCACATCTTCGACCTGGCCGACGCCGAGCCCGGCGAGCTGCGCCGCTGGGAGGAGGGCTGGCGCGAGTTCGGCCGCGACAGGGTCGCGACGATCGTCCACACGTCCGGCACCACCGCCACGCCCAAGGGCGTGGTCCTGACCCACGGCAACATCCTGCACAACTTCGAGGCCGGCATCCAGGCGGTCGACTTCAACGAGAACGACCTCTTCCTGTCCTTCCTGCCCCTCTCGCACATGACCGAGCGGGCTGCCGGCCAGATCGTCCCGCTGGGTCGAGGCTGCGGCATCGCCTACGCGGAGCCGGCGATCGAGCGGCTGGCCGCCAACATGGCCGAGGTGCGACCCAGCGTGATGGTCGCCGTGCCGCGCCTGTACGAGCGGCTGTACGCACGCGTCATGTCGACCGTGGAGGCGTCCCCGCCCCTGCGCCAGCGCATCTTCTTGTGGGCGCAGGGCCTCGGCCGCCAGCACTACCAGAACCACCTTGACGGTCGCGAGGACTCGCTCTGGCTGAAGGCCCAGATGAAGGTGGCCGACCGCCTGGTCTTCCACAAGATCAGGGCCCGCACCGGCGGCCGGGTCCGCTACTTCGTGTCCGGCGGCGCGCCGCTGTCGCGCGAGGTGGGCGAGTTCTTCTACGCCATGGGGATGCTGATCCTGGAGGGCTACGGCCTGACCGAGACGGCCCCGCTGCTGTCCATCAACCGCCCCGGGGACTTCAAGTTCGGCACCGTCGGCCGGCCGGTGGCCGAGACCGAGATCCGGATCGACCCCGAGACGGGAGAGGTCCTGGCCCGCGGCCCTCAGATCATGCGCGGCTACCACAACCAGCCGGAGGAGACGGCGCGGGTCATCGAGGCCGACGGCTGGTTCCACACCGGCGACATTGGCGAGCTGGACGAGATCGGCCGGATCATCATCACCGACCGGCTCAAGAACATCATCGTGCTGGCCAACGGCAAGAACGTGGCGCCGGCGCCGATGGAGATCGCCATGCTGACCAGCCGCTACATCGCGCAGGCCGTGGTGCTCGGCGACCAGCAGCCCTACACCGGAGCCCTGATCGCGCCCGATTTCGAGGAGGTCGGGACCTGGGCCGCGGCCAACGGCCTGGCCGAGATGCCGCCGGAGCAGCTGGTCGAGGAGCGGGCCGTCCAGAAGCTGATCGAGGGCGAAGTGAGAGCCAAGCTCGACGGCTTTGCGGTGTGGGAGCGGCCGCGCCGCGTGGCGCTGCTGCCGCGCCTGCTGACCGAGGAGGAAGGGGAGCTGACCCCCTCGCTCAAGGTGAAGCTTCGCGTCGTGAAGGAGAAGTGGGCGGACCGCGTCGCCCACCTCTTCGGCGAGGAGGAAAAGGCCGAGTAGAAGGGACGGACGCGTTCTCTCGCGCGGGTCGTCGTCGTCGCGGCTCAGAGATCCATGCCGGTGTAGTCCCGCGCACGGCCGGCCATGTTATCGCCGACGAAATGGACCATCCCCTCGTCTGAACTCGGTGGCGACGCCTCCCTGCAGCGTGGCGACCTCCCGCAGGGCGAGGTCCGTGGCGCGCGCGGATCGCACCGGGTACGTGGCGATTTCTGCCGCGTTCCGATAGGTGTTGTCGAGGGTGAATCCCCGCGAGAGAAGACCTTCGTCCAGCGCAATCTGGTCGAGCGAGGTGACGGGGCGCAGCGTGGGCGTTGGCAGAGGCGTTGGGATCGCCGTGGGCGTTGGCTCTGGCGTGGCGTTCGGCCCACCGACCCGGCCGGCCGGCCCCAGGAGCTGGAATGCGGCGAGTTGCAGGAAAACGACAACCCA
>JAPSGM010000122.1 GCA_031177555.1 Chloroflexota bacterium | reverse complement strand
AACAAAAAACGCCCCAGGCCCTCGCCACCGTGTCCCGGTGGCACCCCTGAAGCTGGCCACGGCCGGAAACCGGCCTCCCGGCCGCTCCCGCGGGGCGACCGACGCGGCGCGAATTGTATTGCCCGGGTGGCCGGGTGTCAAAGGCCCGCTGCCCGTGACCGCGCGGCCCACGCACCTCCCGCGCGTCAGCGGCCGGCGAGCACCAGGACGACGACCAGCGCCGCGAAGGCGAGGCGGTAGATGCTGAATACCGCCACCGAGCGCGTCCGCAGCCAGGCCAGCAGGAAGCCGATGGCCAGCATCCCGGACAGCGCCGCGGCTGCGAAGCCGCCGCCGATCGCCAGCCATTCGGGCCCGGTATGCGTCTCGGTAAGCAGGTCGCGCGAACCGTAGAGTCCGGCTCCCAGCGTGATCGGGGTGGCCAGCAGGAAGCTGAAGCGAGCGGCCGCCTCGCGGGTCAGGCCCATGGCCAGCCCGGCGGTGATGGTGGCCCCCGAGCGGCTGATGCCCGGGAGCAGCGCCATCGCCTGGCTGAAGCCGATGGTCAGCGCCGCCGGCACGCCCACGTGGCCGAGGTCCCGGGTCCGGCTCCCGAGCCGGTCCGCCACGAACAGCGCCAGCCCGCCGACCACCAGGAAGCCGGCGATGGCCAGGCGCGCCGTGTCCGATCCGCCGTGCAGCGCCCGGTCGATGAGATCCTCGCCCACGAAGCCGATGACCGCCGCCGGCACGGTGGCCAGCGCCAGCAGCCACGCCAGCCGGCGGTCCGGGTCGGCGCCGATGCGCCGCTCCCCCACGCTGGCGAGGAAGGCCGCGATGAGCCGGATCCAGTCCCGCCAGAAGTAGCCCAGCAGCGCGGTCAGCGTGCCCAGGTGCAGGAACACGTCGAAGGCCAGGCTGCCGATCAGCCCGTCCTGCTCCCAGCCGGCGATCCAGGGGGTGAGCTCCAGGTGCGCGCTGGAGCTGATCGGAATGAACTCGGTCAGCCCCTGGATGATGCCGATGAGGATGGCCTGGAAGACGATGTCCATCGGCTCAGGCCCGATGCGCGGCCGCCTGCGTCGGCGGCCGCGGCGTCATCGGTCCCCGCGTCCTAGCGGATGAAGAGCGGGGCCAGCACCAGGGTGATGGTGGCCAGCAGCTTCACCAGGACGTGCAGTGACGGGCCGGCGGTGTCCTTGAACGGGTCCCCGACGGTGTCCCCCACCACCGCCGCCGCGTGGGCCGGCGTCCCCTTGCCGATCACCTCGCCGGCCTCGTCTCGCAGGTGCCCCGCCTCGATGAACTTCTTGGCGTTGTCCCAGGCGCCGCCGCCGTTGTTCAGCGTGGTCGCCAGCAGCACGCCGGCGATGGTGCCCACCATCAGCATTCCGGCCACCGCCTCGTGCCCCAGCAGAAGGCCCACCGCGATCGGGGTCGCGACGGCCACCAGTCCCGGTGCAACCATCTCGCGCAGAGCGGCGCGGGTGGTGATGTCCACCACCCGGGCATAGTCCGGGCGCTGGGTGTAGTCCATGATGCCGGGCATCTCGCGGAACTGGCGGCGGACCTCCACGATGATCGACTGGGCCGTGGTCCCCACCGCCCGGATCGCCAGTGAGCTGAAGAAGTAGACCAGCATGGCGCCGATGAGTGCGGCCACGAAGACGCTGACGTCGGCCAGGTTGACCGCCTCCAGCAGCGTGCCCGCGGCGCGGGTGCCGTTCTCGATCTGGTTGCCCAGGATCAGGTTGACCTTGTCGATATAGGCGCTGAACAGCAGGAAGGCGGCGAGGCTGGCGCTGGCGATGGCGTAGCCCTTGGTCAGGGCCTTGGTCGTGTTGCCGACGGCGTCGAGGCGGTCGGTAATCTCCCGTGCTCCGGCCTCGGCGCGGCTGAACTCCGCCACGCCGCCGGCGTTATCGGTGATGGGGCCGAACGTGTCCATGGCGAGGATGTAGGCCGTGGTCATCAGCATGCCCATGGTGGCCACGGCGGTGCCGAACACGCCACCATGCACGGCGCCCTGGATGCCCTCGAAGGCCTGTTCACCCAGCCAGTAGGAGGCCAGCAGCGCCAGGCCGATGGACACGGCGGTGACGAACGTCGTCTCGAATGCGACCGCAGTGCCGCTGATGATGTTCGTGGCCGGGCCTGTCTTGGAGGCCTCGGCAATCTCGCGCACCGGGCGGAACGTTCCCGCGGTGTAGTACTGAGTGATGTAGACAAATACGACACTCGTCGCCAGGCCGATCAGCCCGGCGCCGAAGAAGAAGACCCAGGGCGGGATGCCGCTGCTGGGCAGCTGGCCGGCAGTGTCCATCATCAGCCATGTCGTGAGCGCCAGGCCGCCGACCGACAGGATGGTGGTGACCCAGTAGCCCCTGTTGAGGATGTTCATGGGGTTCTCGGTCTCGCTGCCGCGGATGAAGAACATGGCCACGATGGTGGCCAGCAGGCCGAAGGCGCGGACGACCAGCGGGAAGAAGATCCACAGTTGCGGGTTGGGCCATTGGTTGGCGACGGCGAGCCCGTAGACGGTGACGCCCAGGATCATGGCGCCGATGTTCTCTGCGGCGGTTGACTCGAACAGGTCCGCGCCTCGGCCGGCGCAGTCGCCCACGTTGTCGCCAACCAGGTCGGCGATCACGCCGGCGTTACGCGGGTCGTCCTCCGGGATGCCGGCCTCCACCTTGCCGACCAGGTCGGAGCCGACGTCGGCGGCCTTGGTGTAGATGCCGCCGCCCAGCTGGGCGAAGAGGGCCACGAAGCTGGCGCCGAAGCCGAAGCCAACGATCAGAAACGGCGCCTGGTCCACGGTCACGTCGCCAATGAGCGTCTCGTAGGCCATGAAGATGCCCCACACGCCGAGCAGGCTGAGGGCCACCACCAGGAAGCCGGAGACGGCGCCTCCCCGCATGGCGACCTGCACTGCCTCGACCAGGCTGCGCCGGGCCGCGGCCGCGGTCCGCACGTTCGAGCGGACGCTGATGAACATGCCGATGATGCCCGAGGCCATGGAGCACGCCGCTCCGACCAGGAAGGCGACCGCGGTCATGATGGCGATGGGTGCGCCGGCCAGCTCCGGGACGTCCGCCACATCCGGCGTCTCGACCAGGTAGATGACGACGCCGATGACGAGGGCGCCAACCAGTGCCAGCCCGGCGATGGTCGTGTACTGGCGCTTGACGAACGCGTCGGCTCCCTCCCGGATAGTATCGGCCACGTCCTGCATGGCCTGCGGGCCCTTGTCCCGGCGCAGGACGTCCGAGGCGAGGTAGAGCGCGAAGGCGACCGCGGCGAGGCCCGCGATCGGGACCACCCAGGTCAGCAGCTGGACGTTCATTGATCCTCCAGTGGTGGTGGAACCGCGAGCATCGCCCGCTCTCGGCCGCGCCGGACCACGGACGCGGACCGGTCTGACACACGGAAACGCCGGCGGGAGAGTGCAGCAGCGCCCGCCAGCGAGGCGGCGGTATGGTAGCCCCGCGTCCTCGGCCCGGTCAACCGAACCCGGGCGCGGCCGGCGGCCTGCGTCAGGGCCGCCAGGTGGCCTGCCGGCCGTCCTCGGACAGCTGCGTTTGGCGGTCGAGCAGCAGGTCGACCAGCCAGATCCCACCGCCGACCGTTCCCTCCGGAGAGCCGCGCGAGACGACCACCGAGCCTCGCTCGGCCCCGAAGGCCGCCGACAGCGCCTGCGCCCCGCCATCGAGCAGCAGCTGACGTGTCACCCGGGGAGCCTCCGGGTCGCTGGCCAGCCACAGCTCCCCGGCCGCATCGTCACCGCCACGCTGCAGGGTCACGAACAGGAGCTGGTCGTCGCCCACCGCCGGACGCGCCGCGCCGGGCAGCAGGTCGAACGGCGCCACGCTGGAGCCGACGCGATCCAGGCTGCCGATGGTCAGCGCCGCGATCTCGCCGGACCCGAGGCCGAGCGTCGCCGGGTCGAGCCGGGCCAGCGGCTCTCCGGCCGCCGGCGGGTCGATGCCGGCGGGCAGGCCGCTGACCAGAAAGGCGCTCGCGTCCGGCAGCCAGACCGGCGGCCCCGCCGCGTCGAACCGGGCCAGGATGAGCCGCTCGGTGGCGAGGTCCAGCACGCCGACCCGCCCGGAGGTGTCCACGAAGGCCAGCGCCTCGCCGTCCGGCGCGTAGCGCGGCGCGCGCAGGATCGGAGCCACCCCGTCCGGATCCATGGACTGGCCGGGGGCGGCGGACTCCTCGTCCAGGGCGACGATCCCCCGCTCGTCTCCCCCGTCCGGGGCGAGCGTCCAGATGCCGAGGCCCTCGCCGGTGTCGAGGTCCGCGCGCCCGAAGGCGAACCGCGCGCCGTCCGGCGCCCAGGCAGGATCGAACTCCAGGACGCCGGCGGCGGTGAGCACCCGCCGGTCCGCCCCGTCCGCCTCCTGTCGCACGAGCACGGCGCCGTCACCCGTCACCAGGCGGCGGCCGTCCGGCCCCACCGCATAGTCGATCACCGGCGAGAGCTCCGCGGTCACCTGCCGCTGGCCGCTGCCGTCGGGGTTCATGGCCCACAGGTTGGCGACGCCGCTCCGGTCGCTGATGAACACGACCTGGTTGCTGAGGGTGTCCTGCGGCGCCGCGGTGGTGAAGCTCCATTCCAGGGGCTCGGTCATCCGGGAGCCGTCGGCCGCGACCAGTCCCGGCTCGAGCGAGACTCGGTAGGTCGTGCTGTGGGCCAGCGGCGCGGAGGGCACGAACTGCAGGATGCGCGGCGTGGGATCGTCGAGGCCCGCGGCGCCGGGGGGCGCCACGATCTCCAGCGTCCCGGCCACCTCGGGCTCGATGCTGAAGAGGTCCTCCACGTCCGCCTCGGTGTCGAGCTCGCGGTCCATGATGACCGCCACCGGGCTGATGGCCGCCACGCCCTCGATGCCGTCCGCCGGGACGAGCTGGGCGGCACGCACCGGGAAGCTGGTGGTCTCGAAGCTGAACGTGAACGCCGCGTCCAGCGGGATGCCGGCGACGTCACGGGCATCGGCGCCGATGGAGACGACGTAGCGAGTTCCCTCCTCCAACCCGTCGGCCGGCACGAGGCTGAGGCGCTCCGCGCTCCAGCGCGCCTCGAACGGGAGGGCTGGCACGACGCGTATCGCTGCCTCCACCAGCGCGGTGTCCATCAGGTTGGTGAACTCGATCACGATCTCGCTGTCGAGTGGCACCTCCGTCGCGCCGTCCTGCGGGGCGGTGATGGCGACACGGGGTGGGCCGACCGTCCTGAACGCGAACTGGTCGGCGGCCCGGTCCATCCGGTTCCCGGCCTCGTCGACCACGCCGGCCTCGATCGATACGGTGAAATCGGTCTCCAGCGGCAGGCGCTGGCTCGGGGTGAAGCGCAGCACGGCCCCGCTCCAGCTGAACTGGCCCCGCGTCTCCGGATCGATCCGGAATGCGGCCTCTGCGGTATCGGCCCTGACCGGCTCGCTGAACCGCACCTCGATGCTGGTCGTGGTCAGCGCCAGCCGATCGTCGTCGGAGGAGCGCAGGGTGAGCCCGATGGCCTGGACCGATGGCGAGCGGCCATCCACGGTCGACGCGATGAACAGCACCGCAGCGAGCAGGCTTACTCCGATCCCCACGACCGCCAGGTAGCGGAGCAGAACGGCGCGCACGTTGGCGCTACCGGCGGCGCAGGCGCGCGGGCAGCAGCTGCAGCTCGTCCCGGTACTTGGCCACCGTCCGGCGCGCGATGGCGACGCCCTCCGCCGCAAGCCGATCCGCGATCTCCTGGTCGGAGAGCGGGTGCTCCGCGTCCTCCGCCTCGATCATCTTGCGGATCTGGTCCTTCACCCCCAGCGAGGCGGTGAAGAAGTGCCCGAACGGGACCACCTCACCGGTCGGCAGCATCACGTACTTCTCGGCCGTCGCGCGGCTCACGGTCGACTCGTGCATCCCGATGAGCGCGCCGACCTCGGCGCGCGTGAGGGGGACGAGGTGCTGCACGCCGTGGAGCAGGTAGTCCTGCTGGCGCTCGACGAGGCACTCGGCGATGCGCTGCAGGGTCGCGCGGCGTCGGTTGACGTTGTCGATGAAGAAGCGCGCCCGCCCCACGAACTCACGGACGTGCTGGCGGTCCGTCTCGCTGGCCTCGGCGCTGCGCATCCCGGCCGAGAGGCGCGCGTAGGTCGGGTCGACCCGCAGGGAGAATCGCCGCGACTCGATCACCTCCACCTGCAGCTC
>JAPSGM010000121.1 GCA_031177555.1 Chloroflexota bacterium | reverse complement strand
GGTCCTGCTGCCCGTATCCACGCTCAGCCGGCTGCTTGCGAAGCGCGAGCTGGGCACCCCCAGCCGCGTAACGTGACCACCATTCACAGATCGGAAGCGGGGCTCCCCGACTTGCGAATGTGACCATCAGTCACACGCCCAGCACACGCCGTGACAACGGGGCATCCGGAACCCCGAACGCAATTACCAGTTCGTGGCGGTCGCCGCCTCGATCTCGCCCACCGACTCCAGCCAGCGCTCGACGTCGATGGCGGCCTTGCAGCCCTCGCCGGCGGCGGTCACGGCCTGGCGGTACTTGTGATCGTGGACGTCGCCGGCCACGAAGACGCCCTCGATGGCCGTGGCCGTCTCCCCCTCCGAGGCCGTGCGGCAGTAGCCACGCGGGTCCAGGTCCAGCTGGCCGCGGAAGAGCTCGGTGTTGGGCCTGTAGCCGATGGCCACGAACAGCCCCTGCGCCGGCAGGGTCGACTCCGCCCCGGTCTGCGTGTCGCGCAGCGCCAGCTCGGTGACGGTCATCTCGCCGCGGACCTCGGTGACCTCGGTGTTCCAGCGGACCTCGATCTTGGGGTGCGCGAAGGCACGGTCCTGCATGATCTTGCTGCCACGGAACTGGTCGCGCCGCACCAGCATCGTCACCTTCGAGGCGAACTTGGTGAGGAAGAGGGCCTCCTCCAGCGCGGTGTCGCCGCCGCCGACCACCGCGATCTCGCGGTCGCGGAAGAAGAAGCCGTCGCAGGTCGCGCAGGCGCTCACGCCCCGGCCGCGGAACTCCTCCTCCGAGGGCAGCCCCAGCCACAGGGCCGATGCGCCGGTCGCCACGATGACGGCATCGGCGGCGTACTCCTCCTCGCCGACCCACATCCGGAACGGGCGCTGGGCGAAGTCCACCCTGGTGACGTCGCTCTCGACCATGGTGGTACCGAATCGCTCGGCCTGCTCCCGGAACAGCTGCATCAGCTCGGGCCCCTGGATGCCCTGCGGGAAGCCGGGGTAGTTCTCCACGTCCGAGGTGATCATCAGCTGGCCGAGCGGCGTGTTGCCGGCGAAGACGATCGGCTCCAGGTTGGCGCGCGCCGCGTAGATGGCGGCGGTCAGGCCGGCAGGCCCGGAACCGATGATCGCGACCTTGCGGCGCCGGGTATCGGTCTTCTCGGTGGCCTTGGTGGAAGGGGGAACGGTCGCGGTCATATCGGGATCAGCATAGCGAACCGGTTCCTCAGGCAAACAGGTTGCGGCGATTCTCGTTCAGGTCCCAGAGCCCGACGACGACCAGCAGGACGCCGATCACCAGCTGCAGCGGCCGCTCCCAGCGGACCAGCGCGCGGGCCAGCTGCGCCCCGCGCACCTGGCCCAGGGCGCCGAGCACGAACAGGGGCAGGCCGAAGCCGATGCCGAAGAACCCGAAGAAGGCCAGCTGCTGCGCCGCGTCGGCGATCGACAGGCTGAAGACGAAGATCCCCACCAGGAACGGTCCGCTGCACGGCAGGGCGATCGGGGCGAAGAGCAGGCCGTAGAGCAGCGCGCCGGAGGCGGGCCCGGCGCGGCCCAGCGCGCGCGGGGAGATCTGCGGCAGGCGCGCGAAGGGATTGCGGCCGGCGATGAGCAGGATCCCCAGCAGGATGAGCAGCACGTCCGCCGCCGGCAGGAGGAAGCGGATCACCGAGCCCAACGAGAGCGTGAGCGCCGCCAGCAGGGCACCGATGGCGACCATGCCCAGCACCACGCCGGCCCACACCAGGCCTGCCGCCGCCATCGCCGACAGGCGGCCCGGCGAGGCCACGGCAGCGCCGGGGCCCGACGCAGCGACGCTCGTCGCGCCGGTCAGGTAGGCGAGGAACGCGGGGTACAGCGGCAGGATGCAGGGGGTGATGGTCGCCCCGATCCCCAGGCCGACCGCCCCGATCAGCTCGCCCATGCCGGCCGCCTAGCCTCCGACGGCAGCGGCGATCTCCTCAGGGCTCAGCAGCTGTCCCAAGCCGATCAGCTCCACGCTGCCATCGGTCCCGAACAGGATCTTGGGCATGGTGGGCGGGACAGCCACGGGCGTGCCGAACCGGTCGCGCAGCTCGCGCAGGAGCTGGGCGTCGGCCATGGCGAAGGGCCAGTCGAATCCCTCGCGGTCGGCGTAGGCGGCCAGGTCCTCCGGCAGCTCGCCGGGATCGACGTCTAGCGAGACGGAATGGAAGTCCGCGGCGCGATGCGCCGCCGTGACGTTGTGCATCTGCGCGCGGCAGTTGGTGCACCAGATGGCCATCGTCTCGAGCAGGACCGGCTTCTCGGCCGCCAGCTCGCCGAGCGTGAACTCCTCGCCCGTCCGCACGTCGACGAGCGCGACCGCGTGCAGCGGATCGGAGTCGAGGGCGGTCGGGGACGTCGCTGGGCTGGCCGGTGGCAACGCCGGCCCCAAGCTCCCTCCGGCACCTAGCGACGCCGGCGCGCTCATCGCGTCGGATGCCACCTGGGGCGCCTCGGCCGGACCTCTCGCGCAGGCGGCGATGACCAGCACGAGAACGAGCAGCCCGCGCATGCGGACGACAGGCATGGGCACACGATAGCGACGCCATGTGACGTGCGCGTGTCGGCCGCGTGACCGCCCGGTGCCTACGGCCGCGGCGTTCGGTCGGCCGCGCCTGGCTCGTCCAGGTCCTTCTCCGGCGACTCGGCCGGGTCGTCCAGGCCCTGGCCGCTGTCGTGCGGCCGCTCGATGTCGTCGATTGGATGGGTGTCCGGCGTCAGCTCATCCGGCTCGCCGGGGTGAGGGTCCTTGGGGACCTTGAAGCCTTCCATCATCGGAATCGTCCTCCCTGCGGTGGCGTCCGCCCAGCGGACGGCGGCCTCGAATGCGTCGATGCCCTCGGACTTGGCGACGACCCGTACCCGCGCGTCGTCGAGGACCATGGCCGGCAGGTCCTGCGCCGGCGTCGCCGTCCAGCACACGATCGGCACGTCGCCGAAGCGGTGGCGGACCGTCATGAACACGCCTGCGCCCAGCTCCCGCTCGAAGCGCCAGTCCAGGATCAGCAGACGCGGGGGGGTGACGGTGACCTCGCCCAGGAACGCGGCCGGGCTCGGGTAGGTCGCGGCCGACAGGCCGACGCTCGCGCACAGCTCCACGGCCACGTCCGCGAGCTGCGGGTCGTCCTCCAGCACCGCGACGTCACGGTCCGGCATGCGGGAGGTCGCGCTGCCGTTCAGGAGTGGCACGACGTCACTGAGCCCCATCGTGCCTTCCGAAGCCGTGCACGCAGCGTGCCGCGCGGCCAGCCGGTACGATTCGAGCGTGATCCAGCGCCGCGCCACGGTCAGCGTGGACGTCGGCGGCGTGCTCATCGGCTCCGGGCACCCCATCGTCGTCCAGTCCATGACCAACACCGATACGGCCGATGCCGATGCCACCGCGATCCAGGTCGCGCAGCTCGCCCACGCCGGCAGCGAGCTCGTGCGCGTCACCGTCAACAACGACGAGGCGGCGCAGGCCGTGCCGCTCATCCGCGAGAAGCTGGACCGGCTCGGGGTCGGCGTGCCGCTCGTAGGCGACTTCCACTACAACGGCCACCTGCTGCTGACGAAGTACCGCGATGCGGCCGCGGCCCTGGCCAAGTACCGCATCAACCCGGGCAACGTGGGCGCGAAGCACCGCGACGCCAACTTCCAGCGGATCGTGGAGGTGGCCGTGGCCAACCGGAAGCCCGTCCGCATCGGCGTCAACTGGGGGAGCCTCGACCAGCAGCTGCTGACCGAGATGATGGACGCCAACGCGGCGCGGCCGGAGCCGCTCGACAGCCGCGAGGTGATGATCGAGGCCATGATCGAGTCGGCGCTGCGCTCGGCGCGGCTCGCCGAGGAGACCGGCCTGGGGCACGACCGGATCGTCATCTCGGCCAAGGTGTCGGGAGTGCAGGACCTGGTGGAGGTGTACGGCCGGCTGGCGGAGCGCTGCGACTACCCGCTGCACCTGGGCCTGACCGAGGCCGGCATGGGCAGCCGCGGCATCATCTCGTCCACGGCCGGCCTGGCGATCCTGCTGCAGCGCGGCATCGGCGACACCATCCGCGTCAGCCTCACGCCCGCGCCGGGCGGCGACCGGACGGAGGAGGTGCAGGTCGCGCAGCAGGTCCTACAGTCACTCGGGCTGCGCAGCTTCGCTCCCCAGGTCAGCGCCTGCCCGGGCTGCGGACGGACCACCTCGACCTTCTTCCAGGAGATGGCCCGCGACATCACCGCCCACCTCGCCGAGCAGATGCCGATCTGGCGGCAGCGGCACCCGGGCGTCGAGGAGCTGAAGGTGGCGGTGATGGGCTGCGTCGTGAACGGGCCGGGCGAGTCGAAGCACGCCGACATCGGGATCAGCCTGCCCGGCACCTTCGAGGAGCCGGTGGCGCCGGTGTACGTGGACGGCCGGCTGCACGGGACGCTGCGCGGCGACGACATCGTGCCGCGCTTCCTCGAGATCCTGGACGACTACGTCGCCGGGCGCTACCCCGGCTGACCCGGCGCGCCGGCGTGGCCGCCGTCCCTCGTCCTCAGGTGCAGATGCTCAGCGTCGCCGGCGGGGTGATGTTGGACCCCGGCAGCAAGCTCTCCAGCTCGGTGGTGCCGTCCTCCCGCAGCCAGAGCCTGGCGGCGACGTTGTTATCAATGTCCTGTGGATCCTGCTCGAGTGAGTCGATGGCCGTCTCACCGTTGACGGTCAGCACCCAGTCGGTCTCCGGCATGGGGAACGTGAACACGCCGCCCCTGCAGCTCTCCACCTCGACCGGCTCGCCATCGGCCATCTGCAGGGTGGCGGGCGCGTCCGTCTGGTTCGCAAAGGCAACGCGTATGACGAAGTTCCCGCCGCCGCCACCACCACTGCCGCCGCCACACGCGGCGATGAGCAATCCGAGCGCGGCAAGCGCCGCGATCGCGGGCCGGGACCACTGGGTGGGCTGGCGCAACCCTCCGCTGTTAGCCATCGCTTCTCCTTCGTCCCTCCACGGAATGGCCGCCCGCACGGGCCGGACGGGTTCGCGGCGAACTCTACCCCTCGTCCGCCGCGCGCGCCACACCCTTGTCCCGGGTCGGCGCCGGCCGTCAACGCCCTTGCTTAGCGGCGGGGCTCCCACGAGAAGAAGCGCAGGCTGAAGAGCAGGCCGGCCACGCCCCAGGCACCGATGACCGCCAGGTCCTGCCAGGCGAGCCCACTGCCCGCCAGCTGTGGGCTGTACACCGCCAGCATGGCGTCGGCGAAGGGGCGCACCGGGAAGATGCCGCCCAGCGCGTCCATCCATGCCGGCGGGTCCTGGAGGCGGATGAAGACGTTGCTGATGAACAGCAGCGGCAGGATGGTCGCGTTCACCACGGCGGGCGCGGCGTCCGCGTTCGGGATCACGGCGCTCACCGCCAGCCCCAGCGCGCAGAAGCTGGCGGCCCCGATGCCGAGGACGAGCAGCACCTGCCCGACGCGATCCCACGGCAAGCGCACGTCGTAGAAGAGGGCGCCGAAGGCCGCGACGATGACCACCAGCACGATCGCGAGGAGCACCGCGTGCGCTATCCGCCCCGATAGGTAGAGCCAGGCCGGCAGGGGCGTGCCGCGCACGCGCTTGAGGATCCCGGCGTCGCGGGCCATGGCCACCCTCATGGCGATGTTGGTGTACGTGGCGGTGATGACCGAGAAGACGATGATCGCCGGGGTGAAGAAGTCGGAGGCGCGGAACCCGGGAGCGTCACCGGCATCGGTGAGGATCGCGTTGAAGATGACCATGAACAGCAGCGGGAAGGCGAACGTGAAGAAGGCTGCCGCCGGGTTGCGCCAGAACGCCCGGTTCTCGTAGCGGATCTGCCGGACGACCAGCGCCAGCTCGCTCACGCCGCGTCCTCGTCGGGTCCCGCGGCGTTCGAGGTCGCGGACACATCGGTCGCCGGCGAGGTGAGCTGGAGGTAGACGTCCTCCAGCGAGGGCCGGCTGACCTCCAGCCCGTCGAGCGCTACGCGGGCGGAGAGGGCCCAGTCGGTGAGCTCGTGCAGCAGCCGCGTCGGGTCATGGGTCTCGAGGCGGTAGTGGTCGTCGCGGCGCTCCGCCCCGAAGCGGT
This sequence comes from Chloroflexota bacterium, assembly GCA_031177555.1. Taxonomy (GTDB): domain Bacteria; phylum Chloroflexota; class Limnocylindria; order QHBO01; family QHBO01; genus JAPSGM01. Next base: position 104 of record JAPSGM010000121.1, on the reverse strand, counting down.
CCGGCAGCTCCGCCCCGTCGGGCAGGCCGAAACCGATGGTCGTCACACCCTCGTGGCGACCCCCCAGCGTCCGCGGGCTGCCGTCGGCCACGATCCGGCCGTCG
>JAPSGM010000305.1 GCA_031177555.1 Chloroflexota bacterium | reverse complement strand
GCGACGCGGGCCCAGGGCCTCGACCGCGCTGGCGGTCCTGGCCGCCGTGGCCGTGCCCGCGCTGGTCGTCGGTGTGGTCATGCTCGGGTCGCCCGGGGACGACCGTCGCCCCACGCCCGACCCGGCGGCGGGCGACAGCCCGCGCCAGACGCCGACGCTGGCTCCGGGCTCGGTGCGCGTGCCGGACACCATCGGCCTGAGCGAGTCCGAGGCGCAGGCTGCGGCCCAGCAGGCCGGGCTGGCGTGGCGCCTCGAGTGGCGCGTAGTGCCGGGACGTACGCCAGGCGTGTACCGCCAGGAACCCGCGCCGGGGACCGTCGTGGAGCGCGGCGCACCCTTCGTGATGTACGCGTACCGATCGCGGTGACCCGCGGGGGCCGGTCTATACTCGCTTGACCGCGACGGCGCCGATGCTGCGTCGTCGGTTTTCTCTGATGACCTCAATCCGCAAGGAGTGATGCATGCGGTTCCGCGCCGAATCGACAAACCCCGCATCGGTCCATGCCGATGTGCTGGCCGTCCCGATCTACAAGGAGGACGCCGAGCTGACCGGCGACCTGGCGGAGCTGAACGCCGCGGCGGGGGGTGTCATCAGCCAGGCCATCGAGTGGGGCGAGTTCAACATCCTCGAGCACTACAGCGCCCTCATCGATGCGGGGACCATCGCCGCCGATCGGATCCTGCTGGTCAACGCCGTGCGGCGTGGCCGCGGCCCCTGGAGGGCGCGCCGGCTCGCCTCGACCGCCACGCGGCGGCTGCAGGGCAAGGGCGTCGAGCGCCTGGCGCTGTGGCTGCGCGATGGCGAGGACGAGGACGGGTACACCGCGGCCATCGTCGGCGCCCTGCAGGGCGCCTACCGACCCTACGCCCATTACGGCCGGGTGCGTGACACCGAGGCGATGCTGCGCAGCGTGCCGGAGGTCGTGCTCGTCGGCGAGCACGCCCCGTCGCAGGACGTGGTGGACCGGGCTGCGCACATGGCGGAGGGGGTGGAGTTCGGCCGGGGGCTGGCAAACCGCGCGACGAACGACCTCTATCCGGAGAAGATGGCGGAGGTGGCCCGCGAGCTGGAGGCCGATGGCTGCACGGTCGAGGTGCTCGACGTGGACCAGATGCGGGCGCTCGGCATGGAAGCCCTGCTGGGCGTCGGCCAGGGGGCCGCGCACCCGCCGGTCCTGATCGGGATCAGGCTGCCGGGCTGGGAGAAGGCCTCGCCGGAGCGACGCCTGGCGATCGTGGGCAAGGGCGTGTGCTTCGATTCGGGCGGGATCAGCATCAAGCCATCGGAGCGCATGGAGGAGATGAAGCACGACAAGTCCGGCGCGGCCGCGGTGATCGCCGCGGCACGCACCCTGGCGCGCATCGCTCCCGACGCCCCAGTGATGGCGGTGGCCCCCATGGTCGAGAACATGCCGGGCGGCAATGCGCAGCGACCCGGCGACGTGGTGAAGGCCATGAACGGCAAGACCATCGAGGTGACCAACACCGACGCCGAGGGTCGCCTCATCCTTGCCGATGCGCTCCACTGGGCAGAGCAGCAGGGCGCCACCCACCTCGTCGACGTGGCCACGCTCACCGGCGCGGCATCGGTCGCCTTCGGCGACCTGATCAGCTGTTACTTCGCGAAGCCACGGGAGTGGGGCCTGGAGGTCCAGCGGGCTGCCGACGCCACCGGCGAGTGGTTCTGGGAGATGCCGCTGGCGACCGAGTACCGACCCGCCTACGACTCGGCCCACGCCGACATGGTCAACTCCGCAACGCGCGACGGCTCGCTCATCAAGAGCGCGGTGTTCCTGTCCGAGTTCGCGACCGTGCCCTGGGTCCACGTCGACATCGGAGGCAGCGCCTACCTCACCGCGGATAGGGCCGCGAACCCGAAGGGCGCGCTGGGCACGACGGTCTCGACACTCGTCCGACTGGCGCTCGACTACTCCGCCGCGCTGTAGCGAGTCCCGGCCGGCACGCAAAGGGACCCCGCCGGATGGCCGGCGGGGTCCCTCCACGGCGAGCGATCAGCCGGCGTCGTCGTCGTCGACGGCGTCGCGGACCTCGTCCTTCGCCTTGCCCCACTTCTCCTGGACGTTGCCTTCGACCTGCTCGGCCTGGCCCTCGGCCTCCGTGCCCGGGTCGTCGGTCACGTCGCCCCACTCCTCCTTGACCTTGCCCGTGCCTTCTTTCACACCACCCTCGATGCGATCGCTGTCCATCGTCGGAATCTCCCCTTGCGTTCGCTTCACGGGACGAGCGCTCGCCCCGTTCCCGGTGCAGGGCACGTGGCGTGCCAGCGCCCCGCCGCCGCTCGGGCGCGCCACGGCCGGGGTAGGATGCCGCCCGTGCGAACCGGGATCGAGGCGGGGCGCCGCCGATGAGCGCCCTGGCGCTGGCCGCGGGGGTCGCTTTCGCGATGCTCGGGGCGGTCGCCGAGCGCCTGGCCTCGGTCTGGCCGCCGGACGAGGCCTCGCGCCGGCCACCCGGGGCGAGGACGCTGGTGCTGGCGCTGCTGTCCGCGGGCGCGGCCTGGG
>JAPSGM010000120.1 GCA_031177555.1 Chloroflexota bacterium | reverse complement strand
CTCATTACGGGGAGCCCGACGAGCGAGCCAGGCCCGCCGCGGTCGCGTCATTGAGGCCCAGGTTCAGGATGGTGTCCATCATCCCGGGCATCGACACGGGCGCACCTGACCGGACACTGACAAGCAGTGGAGCGTCCGGGTCGCCGAAGCGGTCGCCGACGGCCTCCTCCACCCGCCGCATGTGGGCTCGCACCTCCTCCTCCAGCCCATGGGGCCAGCCGCCGTCGAGGTACGCCAGGCAGGCCTCGGTCGAGATCGTGAAGCCCGGCGGCACGGGGAGCCCCAGCTGGGTGGCCATCACGTACAGGTTGGCCCCCTTGCCTCCGATCAGCCGCTTCAGCTCCTCGTGGGACAGGCCATGCGATTGATCGAAGGCATAGACGTAGTTCACGCTCGCGCTCCCCTCGGCTCAGACGACCGCAACCGGATCCACCATCGAGCCGGTAGCCCCGCGGATCTTCAGCGGGAGCGCGACGAACAGGAACTCGTACACGCGCTCGCGGGCCAGGGCCTCCAGGTCCAGGCTCTCCATCAGGTAGACGCCGCTCTCGATGAGCAGCAGCGTGTGCACGGGTTGCGGATTGCCGGTCGGCCCCGGATCGGGGGCGGGCTGCACCTCGTAGGTCTCGGTGTCGGTCCCCGTGGCGACGACCCTGCGCTCCAGCAGCCAGCGCGCGGCGGAGATGTCCGGGCCTGGAGTGCGGTGCGCCGCCATGCGCTCGGCGTCGGGCCACAGGCCCATGTAGCCGGTGCGGATGACCACCACGTCCCACGGCTCGACGGTCACGCCCTGCGCGGTGCAGATCGCCTCGAGTTCGGCAGCGTCGACCGGCGAGCCGGCAGGCAGGCAATCCAGGCCGCGCTGCCCGGCCGCGTCCAGCAGCACGCCTCGCGTGAAGAACGGCGGCATGCGGGACGCGTCCCCGAAACTGGGCCCGAAGTCAGTGAGGTGGGCGTCGGCCGACCCACCGCCATACCAGTGCATGTCTTCGCCTACGGTCATGTGGGCGAGCGCGTCCACGTGCGCGCCGGAGTGCGACGTGGCCATGACGTACTCGGCCATGTAGCCGAGGCCGGCGTCGTTGATCGGACCCCACGGCTGCGCACCGGCGACGCGGATGCCGCGCGGCGTGCGGTAGTTGAGGACCTGGAATGGCGGGTGGCCAGGGAAGAGCGGCATGCCCGGGAACCGGGCGGCGGCCATCGGGATCAGACGGCCCTCGCGCACCAACCCAGCCGCACGGACGACCTGCTCCGGCGGCAGCCCGGCAGCCGGCCCGATCTCGGACCCGGTGCTCACGACACGACCTCCGGTGAGGGGCTGCGCCGGCGCTCGTCGAGCGCCTCCCAGATGCGCTGCGGTGTCAGCGGCAGGTCCCGGATGACCACCCCGGTCGCCTGCTGGACCGCGGCGGCCACGGCCGGCGCGACGCACAGCAGGGCACCCTCGCTCATGCCCTTCGCACCGTAGGGGCCGGGCCCGTCGGCGTTCTCCACGACGTCGCTCAGCACCTCGAGCGGTAGGTCCTTGGCGGTCGGGATGCGGTAGTCGATGGCCCCCAGGTTCCGGATCCGCCCCGACTCGTCGTAGATCAAGTGCTCCATGAGCGTGTGTCCCAGCCCCATGATCGCGGCCCCCTCGTCCTGCATCCGGACCTGCAGCGGGTTCAGTGCCCTGCCGACGTCGGAGACGATCGCGTGCCTGACCAGGACCACTTCGCCTGTCTCGTCGTCCACTGTCGCCTCGATGGCCGTGCAGTTCAGCTCGTAGAACGCGGCGGTGCCGCCGAGCGGGTGGTCCGGCTCGGCCTCCTTGCGCGCCATACCGTTGCCGATGAGCTCGCCGCCCAGCGTGCCGAGGCCCGCCTGCAGCACCTCGACGAGTGGCACCTCACCGTCGGGGAGGTGCGCGACACCGCGTTCGACGCGGACCTCCTGCGGGTCCAGGCCGTACGCCTGGGCCGCCATGTCGCGCAGCTGCCCGTGCAGGCTCCGGCAGGCCTCGATGATGGCGTTTCCCATGAGCACGCTGGAGCGGGCGGCCGAGGTCTGCTGGTCGTAGGGGACCACGTGCGTGTCGCCGCTGACCACGGTGATGCGATCGAGCGGCACGCCCATCTCCTCCGAGGCGATCTGCGCGAAGATCGTCCGCGACCCCTGGCCCATGTCGGAGGTTCCGGCGAAGACGAGCACGCTCCCGTCGGCCAGGAACCGCACCGTGGCGTGCGAAAGCCCGGTGGTGGGCCCGAGCTTGATGCCGAGGGCGATTCCGCGGCCGTGCCCCGCCGGCAGCTCCGTATCCCAGCCCACCAGCTCCGCCGCGCGTCTGACCGTCTGCTGCCAGTCGCCGTCGGCCGGCGTGTCGTAGGGAAGGAACTTCTCCCCGCGCCGCGCGAGGTTGCGCAGCCGGATCTGCAGGCCGTCGAGGCCCAGCGCCTTCGCCCCCTCGTCGAGGTTCGACTCCACGGCCCAGTTGACCTGGGGAGCGCCGAAGCCGCGGAACGCGGTCGAGGGGGTGGTGTGCGAAAGGATGGCCCTGGCCACGATGCGCGAGGCTGGCACCCGGTACGGCCCGTTGCCCGGGTAGCTGCCCTTGCCGACCACTCGGTCCGAGATGTCGGCGTAGGGCCCGAGCAGGTAGTCGGCGTGGATCTCGCGGAAGGTGATGCTCCCATCGGAGCGGAGGCCCGTGCGCACCCGGATCTCGGCCGAGTTCCGGCGCGCGGCCTGGAAAGTCTCCTCCAGGCTCAGCACCAGCCGCACCGGGCGGCCGGCGCGCAAGGCCATGAAGGCCATCAGTGGCTCGAACTTGGCGTGCTGCTTCCCGCCGAAGGCCCCGCCCGGATCGGGCGCGATGACCCGCACCCGGGCGAGGGGCAGCCCAACCAGCCCGGCGATGATCCGCTGCAGCCAGTACGGGTGCTGGATGGAGCTCCAGATCGTCAGGCCCTCCTCGCCGGGCGCGGCGATGAACGCGTGCGGCTCGATGGCGAAGTGCGTGACCATCGGGAACGCATAGATGTTCTCCACCACCAGGTCCGATGTCGCCGCCTCGATATCGCCCCACTCGTAGCGATGCTCGGCGAGCACGTTGCTTTCCGCGAGCGCGTCGCCGGCGCGCAGCGCAGGATCCTGGACGAGCGGCGCGGCGGGGTCCAGGGCGCCGGCGATGGTGTACACAGGCGGCAGCTCCTCGTGCTCCACGAGCACGAGGCGGGCCGCCTCGTCGGCCGCGTCCTTCGTCTCGGCGGCCACCGCGGCAACGGGCTCGCCGTGGAATTTCGTCTCGCCAACGGCGAGGACGGGGCGATCCCTGAACTGCGGCCCGAAGCGCGGGACGGGCTGCGGAAGGTCGTCGGCGGTCATGACCAGGCGCACGCCGGGGACCCTCTCGGCGGCCGAGCGGTCGACCGAGATGATCCGAGCGCGGGCGCAGTCGACGGTAACGAGGGCGACGTGCAGCTCGTCGGGGAGATGGATGTCGGCCACGTACTGCTGCTGGCCGGTGACGCGCCCGTGCCCGCCGACCCGGCGCGGGGAGGCGCCGACGCTCCGCATGCTCACCGGCGCATCTCCTCGGCCGCCGCCAGGACCGCCTCGGTGATCTGCTCGTAGCCGGAACAGCGGCACAGGTTGCCGGCCAGCGCCTCGTGCACGTCCGCCACGGTCGGATCCGGGCTCTGCTCAAGCAGCGCCTGGGCCGCCATCAGCTGGCCGGGGATGCAGAACCCGCACTGCGCGGCCCCCTTGTCCAGGAAGGCCTGCTGCAGCGGCGTCAGCTCCCCGGCACGCGCCAGGCCTTCGACGCTGCGCACCTCGTGGCCGTCAGCCTCGACCGCAAGCATCAGGCAGGAGTTCACCGGCAGGTCGTCGACGATGACGGTGCAGGCGCCGCACTCGCCCACGACGCAGCACTCCTTCGTGCCGGTCAGGCCAAGCTGGTCGCGCAGCACGTCCAGCAGCGTGTGGTGGACGTGCACCTCCAGGCGCCGTGGGGCACCGTTGACGGTCAGCTCCACGTCGAGGGTGCGTGGCATCAGGCTGCGCCCCGCAGCCGCTCCACGGCGGCGCGCAGGCCGCGCCGTGCGAGCACGCGCAGCATCGCCCGGCGGTACTGGGGACTGGCGCGGACGGATCGCGGCGAGGGGCTCGCGGCGGAGAGCATCTCCTCCAGGATCGCCAGCTTCGCGTCCTCTGCCGTCGCGGGATCGGCCAGCACTCCGCTCTTGTCGGTGAACAGCACGGGCTTCGGACCCACGCTGCCGTAGGCGAGTCGGGTGCTGCCCGAGGGCTCGACCCCGCAGCACAGGGTGATCGAGGCGAGGTCGGTCCCTCGGCGGCGCGTCAGGCGCAGGTAGGCCGCGCCCACCGGCTCGCGCGGCACCGGCAGCTCGATGGACTTGACCAGCTCGCCTCGCAGGAGCGTGGTCTCGCGCGAGCGGACGAAGAACTCATCGATCGGGATGCGGCGCTCTCCGGCGGGGCCCTCCACCAGCACGCGCGCGCCGAAGACGAGCAGCGGTGGCGCGGTGTCGGCGGCTGGTGAGGCGTTGCAGATGTTGCCGGCCAGCGTCGCGCGGTTCCGGATCTGGACCGACCCAACGACGTCCGCGCCTTCTACCAGCGCCATGAAGTGGCGGCGGATGGCAGGGTGCGCGGAGATCTGCGTCATGGTCGTACCCGCGCTGATCGAGAGCCAGCCGTCCTGCTCGTCGATCGCCGGGCGCAGCTCGGGAACCTGCTTGAGATCCGCCACCACGCTGGGCTGGATGGTCCGGTCGCGGAGACCGATGATCAGGTCGGTGCCGCCCGCCAGGATCTGGGCTTCCGGACCATGCCGCTCGAGCAGCGCGACCGCATCGGTGAGGGTGGCGGGACGCTGGTAGTCGAAGGAGCGCATCGGTGCAGGTGCCGGGCCGGTCGCGATCAAAGGACCCTGTCCACTTCGTCCATCAGCACTTGGGGGTTCGCGGCGCGGACGAAGTAGTAGGGCCGCTCGGAGAAGCGCGCCACGAACCCGGCCCGCGCACGGCGCAGCGGCTCGGTGTCTACCATCGGCATCGGCCAGTCCGGCGCGAGCAGCTCGTTGAGCAGGAAGTAGTTCTGGAGGGAGTGGAAGGTCTGGAACTGGCGCTCGAACGGGATCATCTCGACCAGGCTCGGGTCGAAGTTGCCGTCGATCGCCGGCACCACCACCACGTCCACGTTGCTCGCCATATCGATCGACTCCCACGTGGGCATCTCGCCGAAGAACTTCTCCACGCCGCGGGTCGGCGCTGCCTTGTCCGCTCGCTCGGTCCCCTCTGCGCGCTTCTTGATGAAGACGTCCTTCGAGCCCATCACCGCCGTCCCGTCCTCATCCACCACCGTCGTCTCGGTGGACACCAGGAGCCCGCCACGGCGGCAGGCCTCGATCTGGCCCATGCTCTTGCCGTGGTTCGACTCGCCGCCGAGGAACATGATCGTCCGGTCCCGGTAGCGAACCGCCGAGGCGTGGAACGGGTGCAATCCCGCGGCCTCCATGCGGAGGGCCAGCATCGCGACCACCACCTTCTGCAGGGGTCCGGCCGGCCACGGGCCCGTGAAGGTGATGGCCTGGCCGTCGTAGCCGATCGACTTGTCGCCGTGGCGCTGCCAGACGATGTCAGGACGGGAAAGCGTCACCTCGGGCGAGAGCCGCACGTCAGCGAGGCGATAGTTGAGGAAGTTCATGTCCTCCAGGACGTGGTCACGCGGCTCGCCGCCCAAGACATCGATGCGCAGCCGCGCGGCGCCGGCCGACAGCTCCTCGGACAGCATGAGGGAGGCGTTGGTGCCGAGTGCGTTCATCAGTTCCCTTCGATCGGCTCGAGCGCTGCGGGAGGCTGATCGTCCGCCCACAGGCCGGCGAGCATGCTCCCCACTGCAGTGTAGTGATGGTCCAGCGCCTCGGCCGTACGTGCGGCATCGTGGATCCTCAGCGCGTCGAGGACCGGTTGGTGCAGGTCGGCGATGCGGTGGCGGTCGGCCCCAGGCGCGACGAGGGTGATGTAGGTGCGTGAGAGCGGCTCGAGCAACTGCCAGACCCGCTGCAGCATGGCGTTCCCTGAGACCTCCACGATCGTTCCGTGGAAGGCGGCGTCGGCCACCGCCTCCGCGTGCAGGTCGCCGGCACGCGCCGCGCGCCGCATCTCTCCGAGGAGGCCG
>JAPSGM010000304.1 GCA_031177555.1 Chloroflexota bacterium | reverse complement strand
GGCCGGGCAGATCCTGCTCAGCCCGCATGCGCAGGCCATCCTCGAGAAGATCGTCGAGTCGGAGCCGGTCGGCGAGCTCACGCTGAAGGGGCTGACCCGGCCCGTGCTGGCGAGCAACGTCGTCGCCCTCCGATAGGAGGGTGTTGCGCGAAGCTGGGCTGCTTCGTGCCTAGAGGGCACCGGACCTGTGGGTCCGGAATGACACCCAGAAGTCGTTAGAGGGCCGAAAGGCGGGCGATCACCGGCTCGCAGGCAGCAAGGTCGTCCGCCGGGAGGGTGACGTAGCTGATGCCCCAGCGCTCGCGGCGGGCAAGCAGGCGTTCCACCATCTCCTCGGTGTCGCCCACGAGGAAGTGCGGGCTGTGCGGAAGCTCCTCCTCGCTGATCCCGTGCCTGCGGGGTGGTGGCAGGCCGGTCCGGGTACGGAACTCGGGATCGAGCTCCCACACGATGATGCTGATCTCGAGCTCATCCCATCGATCGGCGGCTGCCTCGCGGATCCAGCCGATCTTGCGGTCCACGGCAGCCGCAGTGATGTCGGTCGGGTCGCTGCCGCCGCCGGGCAGGGAGCGCGGATCGATGCCGACGATCTCCGCCTCCTGCGCCGCGAAGGCCAGCAGCTTCGGTCCGCCACCGCCCACCATGAAGGGCGGGTGCGGTCGCTGGATCGAGGTCGGCAGGTCGACCTGGTGGATGGCGGGGTAGGCGGCATCGGCGTCGTGGTCGATCCGGCCCTCGCTGAGGGCCTGGCGCAGCATCCGGAAGGTGGCTTTCATGCGGCGCACCCGGTCGGCAGGTGGGTCGAACGGGATGCCGGCCGCCTCGAGCTCCGGCCGATTCCATCCGGCGCCGATCCCGATCTCCAGCCGGCCATCGGTCATGGCATCAATCGTCGCGAGCTCCTGGGCCAGCACCGGGGGATGCCGCAGCTCGTTGTTCAGGACCAGGGTACCAATGCGGAGGCTGGTGGCCTGTGCCGCCGCGACCAGGCGAGGGAGGGCGCCCCATGCGCCGAGGTGGTCGGTCGCCAGCAGGACCGATGCGCCCGCCTCCTCCGCCCGCTTCGCGAATTCGAGGACCTCGTCGCGCCGGCCGGCCTGCCCGGGCAGGAACACGCCGAACCGGAACGGCCGCTGCTCGGGAGACGTCACGCGGCCAGTCTAGCTAGGCGCCAGCAGATCGAGGCGCATGGAGGTCAGCGGCTTGTCGCCGTCGATGCCCGATGGCTCGGTGCCGGTGATCTCACCACCCATCCGCAGGTAGAAGCCCAGCGCGTTGGAATCGGTCGTCCAGACGAGCCACCTGCCGCCGCCGGCTCGTGCGCGCTCCGTCGCATGCCGGAACATGCGCCGCCCGATGCCGCGGCCGATCATGGGCGGCTCCAGGTGGAACTCCTCGATCTCGAAGCGGTCGTCGGCGCGGGACAGCCTATAGAAGCCCGCGACGGCGCCATCGACCACCGCCACCCACGCCTCGTCGCGCCGCAGGTCCTCGGCCGAGAGGCTCATCAGCCGGCCGGCCTCCAGCAGGAATTCGGCTGGACGGTCCCAGTGCCCCATCGACCGCATGATGAGATCCCGCACCGCATCCGCTTCCGAGGGCAGGGCGCGGCGGAAGGAGACCGAGCGGAACGGCTGCTCCGGCATGAGGTCCATCAGTACAGCGCAGCCGTCAAGGCTGAGCGTCCCTAGAATCGCGCCATGCCCCTGCCTGAGACTGAACGCGCGCTGCTGCACCGCCTCGCCTCGGCGCAGCGTGAGGGTCGGGCGCCGTCGATCGTGGGAGCCGTCGTGCGGGATGGCCATCGGGTGTGGTCGCATGCCATCGAGGCCAGCACCGATACCCAGTTCCGCATCGGCTCGTTGACGAAGACCTTCGTCGCCGTCCTGGTCATGCGGCTGCGCGACGAGGGGCGACTCGGGCTCGACGACCCGCTGGAAGAGCACCTGGCCGATGCGCCGATCCGCGGGGTGACGATCCGACAGGTTCTCAGCCACACCGCCGGGCTGGCCAGCGAAACGCCGGGTCCGTGGTGGGAGCGGACGCCGGGCGAGCTTCGGCCCGAGCTGGCGGATTTGGTCGGCGATGCTCCGCTCAAGCATCCGTCCGGGTCGCGCTTCCACTATTCGAACCCGGGATACGCGCTCCTGGGCGCCGTGGTCGAGGCGCTTCGCGGCCGGCCATGGCCAGACGTGCTGCAGGGCGAGGTCCTCGACCCGCTGGAGATGACGCGCACGTCGTTCATCCCCACGGAGCCGCATGCGCGCGGCTGGGCGGTCCATCCCTGGGCCGACGTGGTCCTGCCCGAGGTCGTCGAGGACGTCGGTCGGATGGCGCCGGCCGGGCAGCTCTGGTCGACCGCCGAGGATCTGTGCCGGTTCGCCGGCCTGCTCATGGGCGGGGCCGCTGGCGTGCTCTCGGCCGACACCGTTGCCGAGATGCGCGAGCCGCGCTCGGCGCCCGAGAGCGACAGCTGGGAATCGAGCTACGGGCTTGGTGTCCAGCTGCTCCGGAAGCCCGAGCGGATGCTCGCC
>JAPSGM010000020.1 GCA_031177555.1 Chloroflexota bacterium | reverse complement strand
AGGATTTCAACTCGGCCGGCGGCTCGTGGGCCACGGCCTCCGACGGTGGCCACTACTCGATCATGGTCTTCGTGAAGCTGTGCTCGAGCGAGCTGGACACGAGCGTCTCGCTGCTGCGCCCCAAGGACGAGTACTCGCCGAACCGGCCCATGATCTTCCGCAGCGGGACGCATCGGGCCTTCAAGCTGAGCTCCACCGGCAAGGTGCTCGACGTCAAGAAGCTGACGGTCGATGACCGCAAGCGCGGCGAGTCGACGGGGCGCGCCAAGGTGGATGGGGAGGCCTACCTCAAGGTGACGACCGGAAAGCTGGCCGGCTACTGGGTGCGCGAGTCGCAGTGGCGCTTCGTGCGGGGCATGACCTTCAAGAAGAAGTTCGCCTCCGACCGGAAGGTCTCTCTCGAGAAGGGAACCTACAAGGCCATCAAGTTCGACACGCGCGGCCGCGTCACGGATACGCGTTGGCGGAACGTGAAGCCGAACACGAGCGTGTCGGTGCGGGCGCGCGCCATCATCAACGGCCGCAGCTTCTTCAAGGTCGACGGCGGGGCCTGGGATGGCTACTGGCTGCGCGAAACCAGCGCGGTCGATCGCCTCTGGTAGGGCTGCCTCCACCACCGATGCGCAGGGCCGGCTTCGACGCCGGCCCTGCGTCGTTCCGGCCGGAACCTCGGGTCCCGGCGTAGAATCGGCCGCGATGTCCTCCGTTGCCGCGCGCCGTCCCGACGGCCGCGCCGCCACCCAGCTGCGCCCGGTCAAGATCGTTCCCGACTACCTGAAGTTCGCCGAGGGGTCGGTCCTCATCCGGGTGGGGGACACGCGGGTCATCTGCGCGGTGACCATCGACGACCGGGTGCCCGGCTGGCTGCGCGGCAAGGGCAGCGGCTGGGTCACCGCCGAGTACAGCATGCTGCCGCGGGCCGGCACCGAGCGGTCCCAGCGCGAGGCCAGCGCCGGGCGCATCGGCGGGCGGACGCACGAGATCCAGCGCCTGATCGGCCGCGCCCTGCGCGGGGTGGTGGACCTGTCGCGCCTCGGCGAGCGGACCATCACCGTGGACTGCGACGTGATCCAGGCCGACGGCGGGACCCGCACGGCCAGCATCACCGGTGCCTACGTTGCCCTGGCGCGGGCCATGAAGCGCTACGGGATGGGCCAGCTGCTGACCGGCCAGGTGGCGGCGGTCAGCGTGGGAATGGCGGGCGGAGCCATCCTGCTCGACCTGAACTACGTGGAGGACTCCAGCGCGGACGTCGACTTCAATGTGGTGATGACCGACGACGACCGCTTCGTCGAGGTGCAGGGCACGGCCGAGCACCGCTCCTTCGATCGGGCGCAGATGAACCAGATGATCGACCTCGCCGCAGCCGGCATTCGGCAGCTCTTCGACCTGCAGCGGACGGCCATCGAGGCACCTGTCGCCGAGTGAGCGACCTGCTACTGGCCACCACCAACCCCGGCAAGCAGCGCGAGTTGGCCCGCCTACTAGGCGGCTTCCCCGGGCGCCTCCTCCTCCCGCAGGCCCTGGGGCTGCACGACGAGGTGCCCGAGCCGCACCACACCTACGCCGAGAACGCCACGGCCAAGGCGGTCGCCTTCTGCCGGGCCGGCGGCCTGCCGGCGCTGGCCGACGACTCGGGGCTGGAGGTGGCCGCGCTTGGCTGGGGACCCGGCGTGCGCACCGGGCGCTTCGGCGGCCATGTGGAGGATCCGGTGGCGCTGCTGCTGGAGCGGCTGAATGGCGTCGTCGAGCGTCGGGCCAGGATGGTCTGCTGCCTGGCCCTGGCGGTGCCGCAGCCGGACGGGGAGCCGCACGTGGAGCTTTTCGACGGAGTCATGGAGGGCAGTGTCGCTACTGAGAAGCGGGGGACCGGCGGCTTCGGCTACGACCCGGTCTTCCTGCTGCCAACGGGAAGGACCACCGCCGAGCTGCCGGAGCGGGAGAAGGACCGCGTGTCGCACCGCGGACGAGCGGTCGCCGCCGCCGTACCGCGCATCCGCGAGCTGCTGGCTTCCGGGCCATGAGCCTGCGCGCCCTCCTGCGCGGCTCGCTGCTCTACACCCTCGGAAACTTCCTGCCGCGGATCGGCACCTTCCTCCTGCTCCCGGTCTACACGGCCGCGCTGGGCCCCGACGAGTTCGGCGTCCTGAGCCTGATGCTCTCGCTCAGCGGCCTGCTGGCGATCGTCTACCGCCTGGGGCTCGACGGCGCCCTGCTCCGCTTCCACTTCGACGTGCACCCGGCCCAGCGGCCCACGCTGTACCGCACCGCCACGGCGGTCACCGTCGTCGCCTCGATCGGGCTGTCGCTGCTGGCGACCCTGCTGCTCGCCCCGTTCTTCGACCGCATCTTCCCGGGCGTCAGCTTCCTGCCCTACGGCCTGCTGGCGCTGGCGATCACGGCCACCACCGCGCCGCAGTACGTCCCGTCCGACCTGTTCCGCGCGATCGAGCGGCCTGGCCGCTTCGTGGCCTTCGCCCTAGCAGTGTTTGCCGTGGCGGTGGCCGGTGTCCTGGCATTCGTCCTGGTGCTGGACATGGGCGCCGCCGGCGGCCTGCTCGCCAACCTGGCCAGCGGCGGGGTAGTGTTGGGCGCGACGGCCTACGTCATCGCGCGCATGCGGCGGGGCGGCTTCGACCTCCGGCTGGCGCGCGAGACGCTGCGATTCGGGCTGCCCCTGGTGCCCCACGGCCTGGCGGGATGGGTCCTGAACCTCTCCGACCGGTGGCTGATCGGGCTGCTGATCGGGATGCCGGCCATGGCGGCGCAGGCGGCGGTGGGGGTGTACTCGTTCGGTTACGTGTTCGGGCAGTCGGTGGCGCTGGTGGCCATGTCGTTCAACGCCGCGTGGGTCCCCGTCTGGTACGCCCGCGGCGACGCCAAGCACGGGCCTGCGCTCCTGCGCGAGATGACGACCCTGCTCATGGCCGGGCTGGCCGTGCTGGCCGTGGGCGTGTCGGTGATCGCGCCCGAGCTGACGCGCGTGCTCGGCACCAGGCGCTGGGGCGAAGAGGCTGAGGTCGCCGCCACCGTCATCCCGGTCGTGGCCGCGGCTTCGCTGGTCTACGGCCTGTACTTCATGATCGTCTCCACCATCTTCCTGCGGCGGCGCACGGCGGGGCTGCCGCTGCTGACGCTGGCCGCTGCGGCGGCGAACGTGGGTGCCAACATCGTGCTGATCCCGCGCATCGGGGTCATGGGCGCGGCCTGGTCCACCCTCATCGGCTACGGCGTGCTGACCGCGCTGACGTGGTGGTATGCGACGCGCAGCTACCCGATCTCCGTCGACCTGTTCCGGCTGCTCCTGATCGGGGGCGCCGGCGTCGCTGCCGTGGCGGTCGCCGACGCGCTCGCCGATGCGCTGACCGGCCCACGCGGCGGCCTGACCGCATCGGGAATGCTGCACCTGGCGGTGGCCGCCGCCTACGCGCTCCTGCTCATCCCGGTGGTGCGCGGGCCGGTGGCCCGCCTGCGCGACCTGCTGGCCCGGCCCGCTGCGGACTGACGCGCGGCTAGAATTGACGCTCCCAAGGAGCACGCGTGAACGAACGGCCTGCCCGCATCCACCCGACCGCGGAGGTCGCCCCATCGGCGCAGATCGGCCACGGCACCAGCGTCTGGAACCAGGCCCAGGTGCGGGAGGGTGCCCGTATCGGTGCCGGCTGCACCATCGGCAAGAACGCCTACGTCGACGTCGACGTGGTCATCGGTGACCGGGTCAAGGTCCAGAACAACGTGAGCCTGTACCGCGGCGTGACGGTGGAGGACGGCGTCTTCATCGGTCCGCACGCCTGCTTCACGAACGACCGGCTGCCACGCGCCATCAACGCCGACGGCTCCTCCAAGGCCGATGCCGACTGGGTCGTCGTCCCAAGCCGGGTGCGGATGGGAGCCGCCATCGGCGCGAACGCGACCATCCTGCCGGGCGTGACCATCGGGCGGTGGGCGATGGTCGGCGCGGGCTCGGTCGTCACCCGGGACGTGGCCGACCACGAGCTGGTCGCCGGCAACCCGGCCCGCCGCATCGGCGGGGCCTGCGCCTGCGGGCAGCCGCTGCGCGACGACGACGAGGGCGAGCCCTATGCCGGCGCGTGCCCACTCTGCGGCCGCCCCTTCCCGCCGCAGGCTCCACGGGAGGCCGAGGCTTGAAGATCGTCACCGTCGTCGGCGCCCGGCCGCAGTTCGTGAAGGCGGCGCCCGTCAGCCGGGAGCTGCGCCGCGCGCACGCCGAGCTGCTGGTCCACACCGGCCAGCACTATGACGACGCGATGAGCGCGGCCTTCTTCCGCGACCTGGAGATGGCTGAGCCGGACGTGAACCTGGGGGTCGGCAGCGGCTCCCACGGGCGGCAGACCGGCGAAATGCTGCGGCGGCTCGAGCCGGTCCTGCTCGAGCACCAGCCGGACGGCGTCCTCGTCTACGGCGACACCAACTCGACCCTGGCCGGAGCCCTGGCGGCCGCCAAGGTCGCCTACCCCGGCGGCCGGCGCCCGTGGCTGGCGCACGTGGAAGCGGGCCTGCGCTCCTTCAACCCGGCCATGCCCGAGGAGCGCAATCGAACCGTCGCCGACCACCTTGCCGACCTGTTGCTGGCGCCCACGGCGACCGCCATGGACAACCTGGCGCGCGAGGGCCTGGCGGACCGCGCCGCGCTGGTCGGCGACGTGATGGTCGACGCCTTTGCCTGGGCGGCACCGCGCGCCCGGGAGCGGCTGCATCGGGAAGCGGCGGAGCACCCCGGCTACGTGCTGCTCACGCTGCACCGCGCCGAGAACGTTGACGACCCGACCCGCCTGGCCGGCTGGCTGTCGGCGCTGGGGGCGGCGGTGGCCCCGGGGGCGCGGGCGGCGGAATGCGCGGTCCTCTTCCCGGTCCATCCGCGAACCGCCGCCACGCTGCGGAGCGCGGACCTGGCGCTCCCTGCCAACGTCCTGCCTCTGGATCCGGTGGGCTACCTGGAGATGGTCGCCCTCGAGCGGTCGGCGCGAGCCGTGGCGACCGACTCCGGCGGCGTGCAGAAGGAGGCCTATCTCGCCGGGGTGCCCTGCCTCACGCTGCGCGGCGAGACGGAGTGGACCGAGACGCTGGAGGGCGGCTGGAACCGCCTGGTCGGGCCCGATGCCGCCGCCATCCGGGCCGCGCTTGAGGATGCCGAGGCGCTGGACCGGGCGCGACCGCGGCCCGAGCCCTTCGGCGACGGCCACGCGGCCCGGCGGATCGTGGCGGCGCTGCAGGACCTCCAGCGCCTGGCCGGCGACCGGGAGGTCACCTCCGCGTGATCCCCATCGCGCGCCCGCAGATGGGCGAGGAGGAGAAGCGGAGCGTCCGGGCCGCGCTGGAGTCCGGCATGCTGGCGCAGGGCGAGCGGGTCCGGCAGCTGGAGGAGGCGTTCGCGGCCTTCGTCGGCGTCCCGCACGCGGTGGCCACCAGCTCCGGGACCACCGCCCTGCACCTGGCCCTGCTGGCGTCCGGCGTGGGCGAGGGCGACGAGGTCATCACCGTGCCGTTCACCTTCATCGCCAGCGCCAGCACGGTGCTGCATGCCGGGGCGCGCCCGGTCTTCGTCGACGTCGGCGAGGCGGACTTCTGCATCGATCCGGCCCACGTCGAGGCCGCCGTCACGCCGCGGACCCGCGCCGTCCTGCCGGTAAGCCTGTACGGCCAGCCGGCCGACCTGCCGGCGCTGCAGGCCGTCGCCGAGCGCCGCGGGCTGGCCCTGGTGGAGGACGCCGCCCAGGCGCACGGCGCGGCCATCGGCGAGCGGAGGTCCGGCAGCTGGGGGATCGGCTGCTTCAGCTTCTACCCGACCAAGAACATGACCACCGCGGAGGGCGGCATGCTGACCACCGCCGACGGGGACCTGGCCGAGCGTGCCCGGCTGCTCCGCGAGCATGGCATGCGGGTGCGGTACCACCACGAGATTGTCGGCTACAACTTCCGCATGACCGATGTCCACGCCGCGATCGGGTTGGCCCAGCTGCCGAAGCTGCCCGCCCTCAACGAGCGGCGGCGCGCCATCGCCGCGCGCTACGACCGCGAGCTGCGCGGCGTCGTCACGCCGGCCGTGCGGCTTGGGGTGACCCACGCCTACCATCAGTACACGATTCGCGTCGCGCAACGGGACGAGTTCGCCGAGCGGCTTCGCCGGCGGGGCGTGGGGACCGGCGTCTACTACCCGATCCCGGTGCATCGCCAGAAGCCGCTCCTCGCCCTCGGCTACGGCGAGCAGCGGTTCCCGGTCGCCGAGCGCCTCGCCGGGGAGGTGCTTTCCATCCCCGTGCATCCTTCGCTGACCGAGGACGAGGTGTCGACGGTCATCGGCGCCGTGAACGAGGTGGCCGCCGAGCTGGGGCCGATACCGTCCGGAACGCGCGCGTGAGCGACGGGTTTCCACGTCCGCTGAGAGCCGGCGTGGCCGGCCTCGGGATGATGGGCCGCAACCATGCGCGGGTGTGGGCGACCGTGCCCGGCGTCGAGGTGGTGGCCGTGGCCGATCCGGACGCCGAGGCACTCGACCGCGAGACGCGGGAGACCGCCCGGCGCGGCTACCGCGATCCGGTCGCCATGCTGGCCGAGGAGTCGCTGGACGTCGTCAGCGTGGCGGCCCCGACGTCGCTGCACCTGCCGATCGTGCTGGCGGCGCTGGAGGCGGGCGCCAACGTGCTCGTGGAGAAGCCCATCGCCGCGACCCGTGCGGAGGCGGAGCGCATGATCACGGCCGCCGGCGAGGCCGGCCTGCTGTTGAGCGTGGGCCACATCGAGCGCTTCAACCCGGCGATCCGCGAGCTGCGCCGCCGCCTGGCAGACGGGGAGCTGGGCCGCGTGTTCGAGATCCACGCCACCCGCCTGGGGCCGTTCCCGGCCCGCATCCGCGACGTCGGCGTGGTGGTCGACCTGGCCCCGCACGACCTGGACGTCATGCGCTTCCTGCTCGAATCCGACCCGGTGCGGGTCCACGCCGAGACCGAGCGGCGCATCCACACCGAGCACGAGGACCTGTTCGTGGGCGTCATGAAGTTCGCCAACGGAGCTGTGGGCGTGCTCGACATCAACTGGCTGACGCCGGTCAAGCAGCGCAGGCTGTCGGTCATCGGCGAGCGGGGCATGTACGTGGCCGACTACCTGAGCCAGGAGCTCACCTTCCATCCCAACCCGGCTGACTCGCCGGTGGCCGAGGGCAGGGCCCTGCGGCGCGAGGTGGCGCGCCGTGAGCCCCTGCTGGTCGAGCTGGAGGCCTTCGCGCAGGCGGTCCGCGACGGCGGCCCGCCGCCGGTGGACCCGCGCGAGGCGATGGTGGCGCTGCTGCTGGCCCGGGCCATGGTCGACGCCGCGGAGCGGGGCGTCGTCATCTCCGGCGCGGAGCTGGAGGCGGTGCTGGCGTGAGGGTCGCCGTGGTCGGGCTCGGGCACATCGGGCTGCCCCTGGCGGTGCAGTACGCGTCGCGCGGGCACGAGGTCGTCGGCTGCGACGTCGACGCCGGCCGCGTCGAGGCCGTCAACCGCGGCGCGTCGCCTCACCAGGACGAGCCGGCAGTCGTCGAGCGCGTCCCCGAGCTGGTGGCGTCCGGGCGCCTGCGCGCCACGAGCGACGATGCGGAGGGCGTGCACGGGGCCGATGCCGTGGTCGTCATCGTCCCGGTGGTGGTAGGCGACCAGCGCCGGGTCGACTTCGGACAGATCGACGCCGCCACGCGCGACCTGGCCCGCGGCCTCGGGCCCGGGACGCTGGTCGTGTACGAGACGACCCTGCCGGTCGGCACCACCCGCCACCGTTTCGGCCCGATGCTCGAGCAGGGCAGCGGCCTGCAGCTCGACCGCGACCTGTTCCTGGCCTTCTCGCCGGAACGGGTCCTGGTCGGCCGCGTCCTGCTGGACCTGCAGCGCTACCCGAAGATCGTGGGCGGGACCGGCGAGGAGGCCACCCGCCGCGCGGTCGCGTTCTACGAGGCGGCCCTGGAGCCGGGCACCGAGATCCGCGCCCTGGCCAGCGCGGAGGCCGCCGAGATGACGAAGCTGGCCGAGACGACGTACCGGGACGTGAACATCGCGCTCGCCAACGAGTTCGCCCGCTACGCGGCGCGCCACGGGATCGACGTGACTGAGGTCATCGACGCGGCCAACTCCCAGCCGTACTCGCACATCCACCAGCCCGGTGTCGGCGTCGGCGGGCACTGCATCCCGGTCTACCCCCACTTCCTGTTCGGTACCGATGCGGATCTCCAGCTGCCCCCGCTGGCGCGACGCATCAACGACGGCATGGGCCGCTGGACGGTGGACCTGCTGCGCGACCGCATCGGTCCGCTGGAGGGCGTGCCGGTGCTGGTGCTGGGGATCGCGTACCGTGCCGACGTGCGCGAGGACGCCTTCAGCTCCGCCTTCCGGCTCCGCGACGAGCTGCTGGCTGCGGGCGCCCGGGTGCTGGGCCACGACCCGTACTTCGACGCGGGTCACCTCCGCTCGCTGGGCTTCGAGCCGTGGGATCCCGCCGAGCCCGCGCCGGTCAGGGCGGCGGTGCTGCAAGCCGGCCACGACGCCTACCGTGCCTTGGAGCCCGCCGCCATCCCGGGGCTGGAGTTGCTGGTCGATGGGCGCAACGCGCTGGACCGCGGGCGCTGGGAGCGAGAGGGAGTGGGCTATGTCGGCATCGGGCGCTGAGCGGGGCGCCGCGCTGCCGAGCGTCGGCCTCGCGGCCGGCCGGGGCGTGTGCGTGGTGCTGCCGACCTACAACGAGCGCGAGAACCTCGAGCGGGTCGCCGCCGCCATCCTGGAGGCGCTGCCCGAAGCCCGCCTGCTGGTGGTCGACGACTCGTCGCCGGACGGGACCGGCGTGCTGGCCGACACCCTGGCCGCCGCGGAGCCGCGCCTGCACGTGCTGCACCGCCGAGCCAAGGAGGGGCTGGGGGTCGCCTACCGCGACGGCTTCCGCTGGGCCCTGGACCAGCCCGACGTGCGGGCCGTGGTCCAGATGGACGCCGATTTCAGCCACGACCCGCGCGACCTGCCGCGCCTCGTGGCGCCGCTGATGTCCGACGCCGACCTGGTGCTCGGCTCCCGCTACGTGCGCGGCGGCGGCACCGTCGGCTGGCCACTGCACCGGCAGCTCATCAGCCGCGCCGGGACCCTGTTCGCGCGGACCGTGCTGCTCCTGCCGTACCGGGACCTGACCGGCGGCTTCAAGGCCTGGCGCCGCGAGCTGCTGGAGGCGATCCGGCTGCGCGAGGCGCACGCCAGCGGCTACGGCTTCCAGGTCGAGACCACCTGGTGGGCGCACCGTCGCGGCGCGCGCATCCGCCAGGTGCCGATCACGTTCCGCGAGCGCGTGGCCGGCGCCTCGAAGATGACCTCCTCGATCGTGACCGAGGCGGTCCTGGTCGTGGTGCGCCTGCGGCTGCAGGCCATCGGCGAGGCCCTCGGCCGCCGGGCCTGAGGCACTGGCCTCAGGCCGGGAGCGCAGGCCGCCGGCCTGGCCTGCTTCTGGCGAGGCACCGGGCCATCGGCTAGGATCGTCCTCGCCCACCGGACACCAAGCCCGTTATCGCCCTGCGGAGAAGCTCGCCGAGCATGTCGTTCCGTAACCGTCCCGTCCTGGACCGGAAGCACCGGCCGCGCTGGCAGGACGAGCTGCGCAGCCAGCAGCTCATCGTCGCCGGCTTCGCCCTGGCCATCGCGGTCGCCATCGGCATCTTCGCTGCCGTTGCCTGGAGCTCGTTCTACAACGAGAACCTGCGCCAGGTGGCGCTGGTGGGGGGGCGCGCCGTGGACCGGTCCGATCTCACCCGCCGCGCGGACCTCATCGCCGCCGAGCTGACGGCCAATTACCTCGAGCTGCAGCGACAGATGGGCGGCGCCCGCGACCAGGTCCTGCAGCAGCAGATCTCGGCGCTGGAGCAGGCGCTCAGCTCGGTGGACGAGATCGCCTCCGACTCACTGGTGACCGGCCTGGTCATGGACGCTCGGGCCGGCGAGTTCGGGCTGGCCGTCGGCCCCGGCGAGCTCGAGGCGGAGCTGCAGGAGCGCCGCTCCCTGCCGGCCGGCGCGCGGCTCTCCCTCATCCTGGTCGAGCCGGAGCTGGACGAGGAGGCGGAGGAGGATGCCGAGCCCACGGACCGGGACTGGGCCGATGCCATGGCCGAGATCGACGATGTCAAGGCGCAGCTGGACGGCGGCGCCGACTGGAGCGCCCTGGCCGCAGAGCACAGCGACCACGCCTCGGCGCAGTCCGGCGGGGCGCTGGGCTGGCTGACGGAGGACGACGCTGGCGGCCTCGGGGAGTACCTCGCGGCGGCCGGCGACACCCCCGCCGGCGACGTGGTCGGCCCGCTGCGGCACGACGACGGCTGGTACCTCGTGCGCGTCGATGAGCGCGAGGGCGAACGGCCCAACCAGCAGCTCGTCGACTTCCTGGCGGCCGCCGGCATCTCCGACCAGGAGTACCGCGACTACGTGAGGCAGGCCCTGCTGCAGTCCGCTTTCCGCGACTACTTCACCGAGACGGTGATCGGCAGGACGCCGCCGCAGCGCCGCGTGGCGCAGATCCTGATCGCGGCGGACGAGGGGGCCGCCACCCTCCCCGACCCCAAGGTCCAGATCCGCCACCTGCTGGCCTCGCCGCTTCCGGACGAGGCTGACCAGTCGCAGGCGACCGACGAGCAGTGGGCGGCGGCCCTGGAGCGTGCGGAGAGGCTGCGCAAGGCCGCCGAGCGGGAGGACGCCGACTGGTATCGGCTCGCGCGCCGGAGCGACGACCGCGGGTCCCGCACGCGCGGCGGCTCGCTGGGCTGGCATGACCCGGCCACGCTGGACACCCAGTTCGTCCCGGAGTTCGCCGAGGCCGCGCGCGAGCTGGACGTGGGGGAGATCAGCGAGCCCGTGCGCAGCCAGTTCGGGTACCACGTCATCCAGGTCACCGACCGGCGCGTCAGCGCGCTGGAGCTGGCCGAGCGGCTGTCGGCCGACGTGCGGGAGGATCCGGACAGCTTCGAGCGGCTGGCCCGCGATTACAGCGAGGATCCGGTCACCGCGTCCGAGGGCGGCGACCTCGGTTGGGTCGTCCCGTACCAGTTCGAGGACGAGCGCCAGGACGCCATCTTCGGCATGACCGAGCCGGGCGAGGTCGCCGGCCCGATCCAGGGGCCCGAGGGGATGTACCTCTTCAAGCTGATCGACAGCACCGAGTCCCGATTCGTCTCGGCCGAGAAGCGCGAGCAGGTCGCCGGCAGCGGCTTCAGCCGCTGGCTGGTGGAGCTCGAGGAGCAGGCCGGCGTCTGGCTCGACCCCGAGCTGGCGCCGAGCACGACCGATCCGGGCGGCGGCGGCACCACGCCCATCGTCCCCTGAGGTCGGCGTGCCGACGCCCCCGGCCAGCCTGGACGCGCTGCTGTCGGCGGCCGGCCTCGACCCTGCCGACGGCGTGCAGGTGGTGGCCGTCGATCGCCTCGCCTCGATCCCGTTCGATCCCGGCCTGTCCCTGATCCTGCTCCCCGCCCTTTCGGATAGGACCGATGCCCCCGCTCCGGACGGGACCGATGCCGCCGCGGCTCCCGATGCCGCGCCAGGCGCGCTCCCGGGGCGGCATGCCCGGTCCGGGCCGCACGCGGTGCTGCTGGCGCTGTACCCGCACGCGCACCGGCTGCGACCGCTCCCCGGCGGCGAGGCGGCCGCCCTGGACGAGCTCGACGACGCCACGCTGGCGCGCTCCGCCTGGCTCGTCCCGGCCCTGCCGCCGCTGGACAACCTGGCCTCGCCGCACGGCATGGCCGCCATCTCATCCCGGCTCCGGGCGCCGGATGGCTGCCCCTGGGATCGCCGGCAGACGCACGCCAGCCTGCGGCCCTTCGTGCTGGAGGAGGCGTACGAGACGGTCGACGCCATCGAGCGCGGCACGGCCGCCGACCTGGCGGAGGAGCTGGGCGACCTGTTCCTGCAGATCATCCTCCACGCCCAGCTTGCGGCGGAGGAGGGTGCCTTCGACCTGACCGACGTGTATCGGACCCTGGGGGCCAAGATCGTGCGCCGCCACCCGCACGTCTTCGGTGACCTGGAGGTGCGCGACGCGGCGGAGGTCCTTCGCAACTGGGAGGCGATCAAGGCCGACGAGCGGGTCGATGCGGGCGCCTCCCCGTCGCCGTTCGCGGGCATCGCGCGCGCGTTGCCGGCGCTGCCCGCCAGCCGCGAGATCCAGGAGCGCGCCAGCAGCATGGGCTGGGACTGGCCGTCCATCGAGGGCGTCTGGGAGAAGGTGTCAGAGGAGCTCGCCGAGCTCCACGAGGCCGGCGGCGATGACGGCGACCGGGCGCGCGACGCGTTGCTGCACGAGCTCGGCGACGTGCTGTTCGCGACGGTCAACCTGGCGCGTTGGATGAAGCTCGACCCGGAGGAGGCATTGCGCGCGGCCAACCGGCGCTGGATCGAGCGCTACGAGCGGGTCGAGGCGCTGGCCGCCTCGCGCGGCCAGGTGCTGGCCGACCTGTCGCCTGAGGAGAAGGACCTCCTCTGGAACGAGGTCAAGCCCCGGTGAGCCGGATTGCCATGGTGGTGCACGCGGTGTACCCCGGCGACCCGCGCATCCGGCGACAGTCCGACGCCCTGGTCGGCGCCGGCCACGAGGTCGACCTCTTCTGCCTTCGAGGGCCGGACGAGGCGCCCGCGGAAGCGGATGGCCCGATGCGGATCGTGCGCCTGCCGGTCAACCGCACCTTCACGGGCTTCGCCGGGCACCTGGCCGAGTACCTGGCCTTCGCCGGCCTGGCCGCGATCCGACTGGCGCGCGAGCATCGGCGCCGGCGGTACGACCTGGTCCAGGTCGGGACCGTACCCGACTTCCTGGCCTTCGCGGCGCTCCCGGTCAGGCTGACCGGGGTGCCGCTGCTGCTCGACCTGCACGAGGACATGCCCGAGTTCTTCCGCGACCGGTTCGCCCATCCGCTGCTGCGGCCGTTGCATCCGCTGGTCACCGGCTCGGCCAGCGCCTCGGCGGCGGTCTCAACCGAGCTTATCACCGTCCACGAGCCGTTGCGCCAGCTGTCGATCGCGCGCGGCGTCTCGCCGGACAAGATCCACGTCGTCATGAACTCGGCCGACACCCGCCTCTTCGACTCCGCGGCGCACCCGCGCCGACCCTTCATGGCCGATGGCGTGCTGCGCCTCGTCCACCACTCGAACCTCCAGCGCATCTACGGGCTGGACGTCGCCGTCGAGGCGGTGGCGTTGCTGGATCCGGTGGCGCTCCCGCACCGCCTGGACGTGTACGGCGATGGTCCCTTTCGGCCCGATGTGGAGGCCGCCATCGCGCTGACCGGCGTCGCCGATCGCGTCCAGCTCCATGGCCGTGTCGCGTTGGACGACCTGCCGAGGTTGCTGGCCACGTCGGACGTCGGGCTGGTGCCCTCGCGGCCCGAGCCGTACCTGCAGTACTCGCTCTCGACCAAGCTGCTGGAGTACGCGGCCATGGGCGTCCCGACCGTAGCCAGCGACCTGCGCACGTTCCGCGCCCACTTCACCGATGCGGCGGTCCGCTACGTGCCCGGCGGCGACCCGGGGGCGCTGGCCGCGGCGATCCGCGAGCTGGCGGCCGCCCCCGCGGCCGCCGAGGCCCTGGGGCGCGAGGCGCAGCGCCAGGCGTCGGCGTACGCCTGGGACGTGCAGGCGCGGCGCTACGTCGAGATCGCCGAGCGCCTCATCGGCCGAGAGGGGGGAGTCGCAGCTTGAAGGCCCTGTCGCTCGTCGCCCTGGGGCTGGCACTGTCGGGTTGCGACGGATCGGCCGGGACGGATCGCGACCCGTGGCTGCCGGGAAGTTTCTTGGGCCATGCCATCACCCGACTTGCGAGATGTGAATGGTGGTCGCGTTACGTCGGTCCCAGGCCACCGAATCCGGGTCCCGGGCGGCGCGGCGAGCGTGGATGCCTTGGAGGAAGCGGCTCCGGCGGCCGTCCGAGCCGCAAAACGCGATCCTGGTTCGCATACCGGCCGTCGGGGTCCGCGGCTCCCGGAATGTGACGGTCGATCACGTCCCGGCGGTCAGCCCAATGGGCGCGCCGGGCCGCTGCCCCGCACCGACGATGGTCGGAACGGGGCCGACACGGTAGGATCTCAAGCAGGTACCGTCGGGGCGTAGCGCAGCCTGGTAGCGCACCTGCTTTGGGAGCAGGAGGCCGCCGGTTCGAATCCGGCCGCCCCGACCACCCGCCAACCGTCCGCCGGAGGCCCGAGTGATCCGATGAGCTTCGACCTGGCGCAGGCGCGTGCCGTGCTCGAGCGGACCCCATCGGTCCTGGCAGGCCTAGTGGCGGACCTGCCCGATGAATGGCTCCGCGCCCGGCCGACGGCGGACGACTGGGACGCGCATGCCGTCGTCTGCCATCTGCTCTACGTCGAGGAGTCGGACTGGCTGGAGCGCGCCCGGCTGATCATGGAGGCCGGCCCGTTCACGCCGTTCCCCCCGG
>JAPSGM010000119.1 GCA_031177555.1 Chloroflexota bacterium | reverse complement strand
AGCTGTACATGCACCTTAAGGCCGCCGAGGCGTGGCTGCGAGGCGCCGGCCGCCTGCCGCTCAACCTGCGCTTCTTCTTCGAGGGCGACGAGGAGGTCGGCAGCCTGCCGGTGGAGGAGTTCATCGCCGCCCACCCGGAGCTGCTGGAGGCCGACGTCTGCGTCGTCTCCGACTCGGACATGCAGGACGACGAGGGCACGCCGGCCATCTGCTACGGCCTGCGCGGCATCGCCTACTGGGAGGTCAAGGTCCGCGGACCGTTCCAGGACGTCCATTCCGGCTCGTACGGCGGCGGCGTCGACAACCCGGCCAACGTCCTCGTCCGGATGCTGGCCAGCCTGACCGATGAGAACGGGCGCGTCACGGTACCCGGCTTCTACGACCGGGTGCGCGAGCTCTCCGACGAGGAGCGCCGTGCCTACGCCCAGCTGCCCTTCGACGAGCGTGACTGGAGCGAGCGCCTGAGGGTGTCGGGACCGATGCGCGGCGAGCCGGGCTACACGCTCAGCGAGCGCCTCTCGGCGAGGCCCACCTTCGACATCAACGGCCTGTGGGGCGGCTACAGCGGGGAGGGCTCCAAGACGATCATCCCGGCGTTCGCCGCGGCCAAGCTCAGCACCCGGCTGGTGCCGGACCAGGACCACCGCGAGATCGAGCGGCTCATGGTCGATCACTTGCAGCGCATCGCGCCGCCCACGGTGAAGGTGGAGGTCAAGGTCATCCACGGCGGACAGCCGGCGATCACGCCGATCGACCACCCCGCCGTCCGCCTCGCCGGGCGGGCGCTGACCGATGCGTTCGGCAAGGAGCCGCTGTTCCATCGGTCGGGCGGGTCGATCCCGGTGGTCGCGGCACTCGAGTCGGCGCTCGGCCTGAAGTCGGTCATGGTCGGCTTCGCCTCGCCGAACGGGAACTTCCACGCACCGAACGAGTGGCTGCCGCTGGCGAACTACCGAGGCGGGATGGACGCCATCGTGCGGCTGTGGGGCGAGCTCGGCGCCGTCGGACGAGCGGAGCTGACCGGCGCCTGAGCCGATGCCCGACCAGCGACCGGAAAAGCGCGAGCCGGACGATCCCTGGCTGGCCCTCGGCGCCGCGTCGCGGCTCGTCGGCGTGGGGCCGGACACCCTGCGCCGCTGGGCCGACAGCGGCAAGGTGGAGAGCTTCACCACCCCCGGCGGCCACCGCCGCTTCCTGCGCTCCAGCCTGGAGGCGATGGTCAACGCCCCGCGCCGCCATCGTTACGGCGTCGAGCGGCTGACCGGCTCGGCGGGCACCATCTCGGGCGACGTCCACCGGCGCGTGGTGCGCGGCGACCCCGCCGGCCAGCCCTGGCAGGCGCGCCTGACGGCCGAGCAGCGCGACGAGTTCCGCCGCTGGGGCCAGAAGACGTTCCAGCTGGTGCTGGACTACGTCAGCGCCCGTCGCCGATCGGAGCGCGAGCTGCTGCTGGCCGAGGCGGAGAAGATGGGCGGGCTGTACGGCGAGGAGGCGTCGCGGGCCGGCATGCCACTCGCCGAAGCGGTCGAGGCCTTCCTCTACTACCGCTCGCCGGTGCTGGAGGCCATCGCGGCCCACCTGCGGCGCCGCTCGGCGGACATCTCGGACGTCACCGCCGCGCACCGCGAGGCGACGGCCGCCATCGACCAGGTGCTGACCGCCCTGGTGAGCTCGTACCGGGCCACCTGACCCACGTACGCCGGGGCGTCGGCCTCACTCGACGATGTGGAGCCTACGGTCGGTCCCGTTCAGCCGCTCCCCGCCGTCGGGCGTGCACACCACGATGTCCTCGATCCGCGCGCCCCAGCGACCCGGGAGGTAGATTCCCGGCTCCACGCTGAAGGCGTGGCCCGGCTCCAGCGGCTCGGCATTGCCGGCCACGACGTACGGCTCCTCGTGGAGCTCCAGGCCGACGCCGTGCCCGGTGCGGTGGATGAACCGCTCCCCGTAGCCCGCCTCCTCGATGATCGACCGCGCGGCGCGGTCCACCTCCGCGGCCGCCACTCCTGGCCCGACGGCGGCGCAGGCGGCTTCCTGTGCCTCGCGCAGCACCTCGTGCAGGGCCACGAAGTCCGCGGGGGGCTCTCCGACGAAGGCCGTGCGGGTCGTGTCGCTCCAGTACCCGGCGAGCGTGCCGCCGATGTCCAGCACGATCGCGTCGCCCGCCTCGATCACGCGGCCGCCGGCCTCGTGGTGCGGGCTGGCGGCGTTCGGCCCGGACGCGACGATGGCGAACTCGGCGGTGTCGTGCCCGGCCTCCAGCAGCAGCTCGAGGACGCGACGGCTGACCTCCGCCTCGGTTCGGCCGGACAGCCGCTCACGGGTGATCTCGAGCATGGCCTGGTCGGCCGCGGCGCCGGCGGCGCGCAGCCGCTCGATCTCGTCCGGGCCCTTGACGCGACGCATCGCGGCCATGGCCGGCCCGGCCGCGACCAGCTCCACCGGGTCGAGCACCGCGCGCAGGCGCAGGACGAAGCGGGCCCACATCTGGTCTTGGACGCCGACCCGGGCGGCATCGGTCTCGATGAGGGCATGGACGAGCTGGAATGGATCGTCCACCTCGTCCCAGGCGATCACCTCAACCTCGTCGGCCAGCTCGCCGAGCTGGTGCGCGGCCAGCGGCGCCTCCAGGCGCGGCAGCACCAGGCGGGGCACGCCCGATGCCGGCACCACCAGGCAGGTGAGCCGCTCGAGCGCCGGGGGCCGGTAGCCGAGCAGGTAGGCGAAATCCGGGGAGGGAGTGATCAGCAGCGCGTCCAGGCCTCGGCGCTCCGCCTCGACGGCGGCGGCGGCGAGCCGGCTTCTCAGGACGGAGGCGGCGAAGGCCGTCGTGGCGGCTGGAACGAGCGTCATGACCGACAGAGTACCCGACTCGAACCATCGGGCCATCGACCGTGAGGCGCGCCGCCCGTACACTCCTTTGGACCGGATGTCGTGTGACAATGTCATACGCCATCGCCACCAGGCAGGGAGCTCACGAGGACGGATCAGATGAGCGACGCGGGGCGCCGCCCGAGGCCCGCGATCCCTCGGCGCCTGGCCATGGCCGCGATGACGGCGGTCCTCGCCGGTGGCGTCCACCCGGCGGGCCCGCCACCGGCGAATGCGGCCGATCCGAACGCCGAGCCGGCCGGCTTCCTGGCGCACCGGCACGGCGGGCGGGCCCGCGACTACACCCTCGTCTACGAGCGAACGGGACGCATTCCGGCCACCGGCGAGGCGTTGTGGGTCGGCAAGTTCGTGAGCGCGCGCGACGGCAGCCTCCGCACGGTGTATCGCGACGCGGCAGGGACGCTCGGCGGCCCTGAGCTGGTGCGTGTCAGGGAGGTGGCCGCGGCCGCGCGGACCAGCGCCTTCGAGCGCAAGTCCAGCCACGGGCTCCGCGAGGCCGTGGAACGAGGGTCGGCGCTGGCCGCGCGCGGCCGGCCCGCCGCTTCCGTGGCCGTCGCCGCGTGGCTGCAGGTTGACCTCGATGCCGCCGAGCACGCCGTCGTGGCCGCGCACCCGGAGGTCGCCTGGCTGGCGGGGCGGCCGCTGGTCAACGAGATGGGCGCGGTCCGGCGGCTCCGCGCCGAACTGTGGACCTCCCGTCGCGACGCCATCGCGGCGGCTGCGGCGGCGCTGCGTCCCGAGGTCGAGCGGAGGGGCGGCCGCGTCGCCTACGTCAGCACCTCCGCGCCGCTCGTCTTTCTGGACATCGGTCCGGACGCGGTTCCCGGCGTGGCAGAGCTGCCGGCCGTGGCGACCCTGGGCCTGGAGGGCCGTTGGCAGCCGGCCATGACCTCGGCCGCGCCGGCGGTGGACGCGAACTGGACCGGTGGCGACGGCGACCAGGGGCCCGGCGTGCGTGTCGGCGTGGTCGAGTACCACAACGTCCGCAAGGGGGGCGACCTGGGGGATAGGGTCGTCCGCTCGCACAGCACCGACGGGCGCCTGGCCTACTCGTCCGGCTTCGACCACCCGACCTGGGTGGCCGGTGCCATCGCGGGCCAGAGCTCCACCTGGCGCGGCGTGGCGCCGCGGGCCAAGATCGTCTCCTCCGGCACCGGCGGCTACAGCCCCTCGCTGGCCTACGACCGCGCGATCATCGCCGCCGCCGACTGGGCTGTCTCCCCCGGCGGAGGCGATGCCGACATCGTCAACACCAGCCTCGTGCAGGACACCTCGACCGGTGCCGAGGAGGCGCGACGCTACTTCGACTCGATCGTCGATCGCGACGGCCGCCTGGCCGTCTCGGCGGCGGGCAACTACGTCAACCTCGGCTCGTGGGCCATCGGCTCGCCGGGAACCGGCTACAACGTCCTGACGGTCGGCGGCGTCGACGACCGCGGTAGCGGTCGCCGATCGGACGACCGGATCTGGTACGTGCCCGGCTCGAACGGCTCCAACTGGCTCGACCGCCCGTCGGACGCGTGGAACACTCACGGCGACTACAACAAGCCGAACCTGGTGGCCCCCGCCGTGGGCGTGCGCACCGCGAACGGGCTGGCCGCCAGCGGAACCAGCGTGGCCACGCCGATCGTGGCCGGGGTGGCCGCCCAGGTGCTCTCCAACGAGCCGGCGCTGGCCGCCTGGCCGGAGGGCGCCCGCGCGGTGCTGATGGCCGGCGCGATCCACCGCGTCCGCATGCCCGATGGCTCTCGCAACGCAGACCACGAGGGCGTGGGGATGATTTCGGCCGCGTGGGCGAACCGCGCGGCGCGCGCCGGCGACCACCGGCTGGGAGGGTATCGGCTGGGCGAGCTGACGGCCGGGGAGCAGCCCAGCCAGGAGATCGAGGTGCGCGCCGGCGATCGGCTGCGCGTGGCGCTGGCCTGGAACAGCCACACCTCCGGCTCGAACGACCTCGAACTGCGCGACCGGCTGCGCGCGGACCTGGACCTGCGCGTCACCGATCCGGAGGGCCGCGTGGTCGGCTCCTACACGTTCGACAATGCCTACGAGTTCGTGGAGCTCAGGATCGAGCGTTCGGGCACGGCCCGCATCCAGGTCCTGCAGTCCCGCTTCGACGGCGCGTCGGAGACCTACGGCCTGGCATGGGTCAAGGTACGCGAGACGACGCCGCCGAGCGTGACGATGCGGGTGCCGCGTCCCGACGAGCCGTGGTCCGTGCCGAGCGCGCGCCTCAGGGCCAAGTTCAGCGAGCCGGTGGAGGACGTGTCGGCGGACAGCGTCCGCCTGGTACGGGTGGCGACCGGTGAGCGCGTCGCCGCCTCGGTGCATTACGCCTCGTCGAGGCGCACCGCGCTCCTGGTGCCCGACGAGCCGCTGCCGCTGGGCGAGTACCACGCGGTGCTGCGCGGCGCCATCAACGACCGGGCCGGCAACCCGCTGCCGCGCACGACGTGGACCTTCCGGGTGAAGGGCCCGGCGGACCCCGTGGCGCAGGCATTCGGAACGCCGCGGCGCATGCGGTTGGATCCAGGCCGGCACGTCGGCTATCGTTTCGACGCTTCCGGTGGGGTGGTCGACAGCCGGTCGCGGAAGCTCGACCGGCGCACCGGGGCCCGCGTCACAGAGCGCCGGACCTTCGACAGGCTGCCCGGCATGTGGCTGCTGGTCAGCAGCGGGACCTGGGACGGCTACTGGATTCGCGAATCCGGCGACGCCGGCCTGCGGGGCAGGGTGGGCGCCCGCTTCTGGGCGCAGGAACGGCGCGTGGTCCTCCGCGCCGGCAAGCACGTCGGCCGCCGCTACGACGATGATGGGGACGTGACCGACAAGCGGACCGCCGTCCTGGACTCGACGTCGAGCGCGCCGACCTCGGGCCGCGCCGTGATCAACGGCGCCTGGCACCTTCGTATCACCGGTGGGACGTTGGCCGGCTACTGGCTCCCCGAGTCGCGCCACGCCTTCCTCCGCCGCCCGCTGGGGCTGGCAGACCTGCGGGGCCCCGACGTGCGCGTCGCGGACGGCACTCGGACGGCCCACCGCTACAACAGGAGCGGCAAGGTGGTCGCGGAGCGCACGAGGTCCACCTCGGAGCCGACGCATCCACCGGCCCGTGCCTGGGCCATCGTGAACGGCAGGCCCTCGTTCTACGTCGAGAACGGCGGCTGGGCAGGCTACTGGCTGCCCGAGGGCCGCGGCGTGCGCCTGCCATGATGGGCGCCGGTCGCGCCGCTCGGCGGGATCGCGCCGCCAGCGCGATATCGGCCGCGGGTACGCTAGTCCTGCTGCTCTCCGCCTGCCGCCTCGCCGAGCAGGAGCCGCCGTCACACGCGCAGCCGGCGGCCTCGGCG
>JAPSGM010000303.1 GCA_031177555.1 Chloroflexota bacterium | reverse complement strand
GGCGTCCAGCATCTCCTGCGGTGCCAGGCGCGGAAGCGCATCCTGCACCGAGGCGGCAAGCACGAGGATCACGAGCACCGCTGTCGCCGGGCCGACAAGCACGAGCCCCGGCCTCAGCGACGGCACACCCCGGCTGAGGGAAACCCAGCCGGCGATGACCAGCAGCGCGGCCGCCACGCCGCGCGCAACCACGGCGGCGACGAGCGGCAGCTGGCCGGGGTCCTCGAGGGTTGCGCCAAGAGCCGCATCGGCTCCGACCATGCCCACGACCAGGGTCAATCCATTGAGCAGAGCCAGGACTGCGAAGGCCGAGGAGCGCAGCAGCGCGGCGGGGTCGTGCGCCACTCTTCCGCGCGCCCAGTCGAGGGCGGCCACCGAACCGGAGACCAGGGTGGCAGCGGTGACGATGGTGATGTCGAAACGGTCGTTGACCGTCGCCGACAGGACGTCGGTGGCGACCACCACCACGGAGGTCAGGGCGACCAGCGCCAGCGCCAGGAGCGCGAGACCCAGGTCGACCGACGCGTAGGGACGCCGGCTCGCTCCCCCGTCGGAGCTCATGGCGTCTCCAGCATCTCCAGCACCTGGTCGTGGAGCCGGCCGTTGGAGGAGACGACCTGCGGGCCGGACCAGGACGGATGCCCGCCGAGGTCGGTCATGCGGCCGCCGGCCTCGGTCACGATCAGATGCGGCGCCGCCATGTCCCACGGCGCGACTCCGTACTCGATCATCGCCTCCGCCGAGCCCTGGGCCACCAGCATGTGGCCCCAGAAGTCGCCGAACCCGCGATCCCGCCACGCGGCGGCCGTCAGCCGCCGGAGGCCGTCGCCGAGGCCTGCGGCGTCGAGGCCGCGCAGCGTGGAGAACGCGATGTGGGCGTTGGCCAGGGTATCGACCGGCGAGACGTGGATCCGGCGTTCGGCACCGTCCACGCGGGCCGTGGCCCCCCCGCCACGGGTCGCCCACCAGCGCCGATGCATGGCGGGCGCCGACACGACGCCCACCAGCAGCTCGCCGTCGCGCTCGAACGCCAGCAGGGTGGCGAAGACCTCGATGCCGCGCACGACGTTGTGGGTGGCGTCGATGGGATCCATGACCCAGCGGCCATGGCCGGCGTCGTCGATGGTGCCGAACTCTTCGCCGGCGATGGTGTGCGCGGGGTAGGCATCGGCGATCCGCTCGCGCAGGTGGGTCTCGATCTCGGTGTCGGCCTGGGTGACGAGGGTGCGGTCCGGCTTGGCGCTGATGGTCAGGCCGCCGGCGACGTGGCGGATGGCGATCGCATCGGTCTCGTCCAGGACTTCGTGCGCGAAGCGCAGCAGCGCGACGGGATCATCGGCGACCGTCACTTGACGGCCACGATGTCCGCCTCGCCCCGCCGATCGAGCACCTTGATCCCGATCCCCTGCGGCTGACGTTCGAGGTGCAGGTCCACGTACGCATCACCCACGGCAAGGTTGTCGATGCGCAGATGATCGAGGAAGAGCGGCAGGCGCGCATGCGTGAACTGCACACGCCGATTGGCCGCGTCCACCTCGAGGCCGAGGCAGGCCTGGAGCAGCATGAACACCGATCCCGCCGCCCACGACTGCGGCGAGCAGGCGACCGGGTAGTGGGTCGGCCCCTCGCCGGGCCGGCGGCTGAACCCGCAGAAGAGCTCCGGCAGGCGGGCCAGGTCGAAATGCCGGCTGGCCTGGAAGAGGCCGTCCATGACCCGTGCTGCATGGTCGTGGAACCCGGCCTTCGCCAGCCCGAGCGCCACGATCGCGTTGTCGTGGGGCCAGACGGAACCGTCGTGGTAGGACATCGGGTTGTAGCGCGGCTCGCCGGCGGCCACGGTGCGGACGCCCCAGCCGGAGTACATGGCGTCGCTCAGCAGGTCGTCGGCGACGCGTGCCGCCCGCTCGGGGCCGACGATGCCGCCGAACAGGCAGTGCCCCGGGTTCGAGGTGCGGACGCGGCACAGCTCCTTGTTGCCGTCGAGGGCGATGCCGTAGCTGCCGAGCTCCTCGTCCCAGAACGCGTCCTCGAAGCGGACGCGCAGCGCCTCGGCCTGCTGCCGCAGCTGCGCGGCGCGCGCGGCGTGGCCGAGCTCGCTCGCCATGGTCGCGGCGCCGACGCGCGCGGCATACACGTAGGCCTGGATCTCGCACAGTGCGATCGGGCCGTCGGCAAGGCGACCATCGGCGTGGAAGATCGAGTCGTTCGAGTCCTTCCAGCCCTGGTGGGCGAGGCCGATCGGCGTTCGCCGCTCGTACTCGACGAAGCCGTCGCCGTCGGGGTCGGCAGGGCCGTCGATCCAGGCCAGCGCCCGCTCGACGTGCGGCCACAGCTTCTCGGTGAACGCCGTGTCGCCCGTGTGGCGGTGGTACGCCGCCGCCAGGACCACGAAGAGGGGCGTGGCGTCGTGGCTGCCGTAATAGCGGGCGAAGGGCGTCTCCATCAGCGCCGCCATCTCGCCGTGCCGCTGCTCGTGCAGCACCTTGCCCGATTGTGCGTCACGGGCCGGCTCGTCGCGGGTGGCCTGGGTCGCGGCCAGGTGGCCGAGGACGCCGCGC
>JAPSGM010000118.1 GCA_031177555.1 Chloroflexota bacterium | reverse complement strand
CTGTCGGGCCGCGTGCCGGTACAGCGAGCGCACGGCCGCCAGGCGCCCGCCCACGGAGGACGCGGCCAGGCCGCGGTCCGCCAGCTCGCCGAGGTACGCCCGCACGACCGCCCGCGGCGGGCGCTGCCAGTCTACGCCGCGCCGGGCGAGGAAGGCGAGGAACTCACCGGCGTTGCGGCGGTACTCGGTCACCGTGCCGGGTGACGCGTTGCGGCTCGCCATGTGCGCCAGGAACCGATCGAGGGCGGCCGCTGCGGCCGGGTCCGGCGCCGCGTCAGCGCGCCGGACTCCCTCAGGCACGCGCTCCGCCGGCGGATGCCGGCTGCGAGTCCGCCGGCTCAGCGTCCGGCGGCCCACCGTCGGTCGAGGTGCCCTGCGCCCCGTCGCCTGCGGCCGCCGGGCGGGTCCACGTCGCGTAGTCGCAGTCGGGGTAGCGGTCGCAGCCCCAGAACGGGCGCCGGCCACGCCGCGCCCGCTTCGTGACGACCGTCCCCTGGCCGCACTTCGGACAGGTGCCGAAGCGCTCGGCGGCGGGCTGCGCGTCCTTCTTGATGTAGCGGCAGTCGGGGTAGCGGTCGCAGCCCACGAACGGGCCATAGCGACCCCGCTTGGCCACCAGCGTTCCCTGGCCGCACAGCGGGCACGCCTCGCCGACGCCCGGTAGGTCGGGCGGCACCTCCGGCTCCTCGCCGGGCAGCGGCTGGGTGTACTTGCACTCGGGATAGCCGGCGCAGCCCAGGAACCAGCCGTTGCGGCCGAAGCGCTTCACCAGCAGGTCACCCTTGTCGCCGGTGAGCGGGCACGGGATGTCGGTCACCTCGACCTGCTTGGCGATCTTCTCCCGCCCCTCGCTGACCTTGGCGCTGAACGGGACCCAGAACTCCCGGACCATCGGCACCCACGCCTGCTCGCCGCGGGCGACGTCGTCCAGGTCGTCCTCCATCCGGGCGGTGAAGTCGAGATCCACGATCTCGGGGAAGTGCTCCTTGAGCAGATCGGTCACCCGGAAGGCCGACTCCTCGGGGAAGAGCCGGCGGTCCTTGACGGTGGTGTAGCCGCGCTGGCGGATCGTGTCGAGCGTCGGCGCGTAGGTGGAGGGGCGGCCGATGCCGTGCTCCTCCAGGGCGCGGATGAGTGTCGCCTCGGTGAAGCGCGGCGGCGGCTGGGTGAAGTGCTGCTCCGAGGCGAGGTCCACCAGGTCCAGCGGCTCGCCGTCGGTCAGCTCGGGGAGGACGGTCAGCCGCTCATCCTCCTCGTCGTCGCGCCCCTCCACGTACACCGCCTGGTAGCCGTCGAAGATGCGCTTGCGAGCCCCGGCGTGCAGCGTGTAGCGCCCGGCAGTCACGTCCACGCCGACCTGGTCGAAGCGTGCCGGCTCCATCTGCGAGGCGATGGCCCGTCGCCAGATCAGCTCGTACAGCTTCAGCTCGTCCGGCTTGAGGTGCGCGCGCAGCGATTCGGGCGAGCGTGCGAAGCTGGACGGGCGGATCGCCTCGTGCGCCTCCTGGGCGCCGCGGGTGCGCGTCCGGAAGACGTTCGGCCGCTGCGGCACGAACTCGGCCCCGTAGCGCTGCCCGATGACCTCGCGCGCCTCGGCGACCGCGCCGGCGGCGAGCGCCACCGAGTCGGTGCGCATGTAGGTGATCAGGCCCACCTGGCCCTCCGGCAGGGCCACGCCCTCGTACAGCGACTGCGCCACGCTCATGGTGCGCCTGGCCCCGAACCCCAGCTTGCGCGAGGCCTCCTGCTGCAGCGTGCTGGTCGTGGACGGCGCTGGCGCGTTCTTGCGCTGCTGGCTGCGGGTGACCGTGCTGACCGCGTAAGTTGCTTCCCGGAGGGCCGCCTCGTGCGCGCGGGCCTCGTCCTCCGAGCCGATGCGCGCCTTGTCGCCGTCGATCCGGGTCAGCTCGGCGCTGAAGGCGGCGCCGCTCCCCTGGCGGCGGAGCCTGGCCTCGATGCTCCAGTACTCCTCCGGGGTGAAGGCCTCGATCTCTCGCTCCCGGTCGACCACGAGGCGCACCGCCACGCTCTGCACGCGTCCGGCCGACAGGCCGCGCCGGATCTTGCTGCTCACCAGCGGGCTTAGCTTGTAGCCCACCAGCCGATCGATGACGCGACGCGCCTGCTGCGCGTTCACGAGGTCCTGGTTGATGCCGCGCGGGTTGGCGAACGCCGCCTCGATGGCCGGCCTGGTGATCTCGCTGAATGTCACGCGCCGGACGCGGTCCTCCGGCAGGTCCGCGTACTGGGCGATGTGCCAGGCGATCGACTCGCCCTCCCGGTCGAGGTCGGTGGCCAGCCAGACGAGGTCGGCGCCGCGGACCCGGGTCGCCAGCTTCTCAAGCTCGCGGCGGCGCTCCTTGAGCGGCTCGTAGCGTGGCGCGAAATCGTTCTCGACGTCGACCCCCAGGCTGCGCGGCGGCAGGTCCCGCACGTGGCCGTACGAGGCCAGCACGGTGTACCCGGGGCCCAGGTAACGTTCGATGGTCTTCGCCTTGGCGGGCGACTCCACGATCACCACGTCGCCCGCGGCACGCTTCATCGGAGGCATCGGTCAGGGAGTGTAGCACCGGCCCTCCGCCCCTCCCCCGGTGCGGCGAGGGTGGCTCGAAGGGCCGATGACGGCGTGGCGCCCCCGGTCCGGCCGGTCCGCGCCGGCCTCGTCAGCCGGCGAAGTTCCAGACGACCTTGATCTTCCCGCCGCTCTGCGCGATGCCGATCCCCACCCGGCTGAACTTCGGGCTGAGGATGTTGGCGATGTGGTTGTAGTGGCCCGGGTACGGCTCGGCCATGAACGTCCGGTGGCACCAATCCAGCGTGGCCCGCACGCTCTGCCCGCTCAGGTAGCAGAGGTTCTCCCCCGAATTGCTGAACCCGATGCCGGCCCGTCGCAGCCGGTCCGCCACGCGTGACCCGTCCCGGCCGGTGTGGCTGAAATAGCCGTATCGCATCATGTCCCAGGCGTGATCGCTGGCCACCTGGCTGATGGCGGCGTCCAGCCGCACCGGGGCGAACCCGTACTTCTCCCGCGACTGGTTGATCTGCCACAGCGCGTACTGCTGGATGTCGGCCGGTGGCGGCGGTCCCGTGGGCCGCGTCGGACGCGGGGCAGTCGGCTGGGGCGCCGCCGGCTGCGGCGCGGCGACCGGCTCCGGGCGAGCCTTGGTGGTGAAGTGCCAGCTGCCGCTGACGGTGTTGCCGTCGCGGTCGTGCGCACCCTTGCCCAGCTTGATGCGGAAGGCCTCCCCCGCCGGCAGCGACCTCTTGAACTCGTAGTGCAGCTGCGTGCGGGCCTCGTTCCATCGGGCCACGCCGGCGACGGCCCTTCCGCCGCCCACCGGCTCGACGCGTAGGGCGGCGCGGGTGGCAGGGCCGTCCATCGGCTGGCTGAACCACAGGTGGACGCGGTCGGTCCTCACGTTCCGCGCGCGATTCGGCGGGGCGACCCTGGTCACCTGCGCGCCGGCACGCGTCGTGAACGAGAAGGAGACGTCGCCGCCGAGCGGGTTGCCCCGCGCGTCGCGGGCGCCGACGACGCTGATGGCGTAGCGGGCACCAGGCTTCAGGCGCTGGGTGGGCTGGAAGACCAGCGCGCTGCCATCGAACGACAGGTCGCCCTTGACTCGCGGCCGGATTGTGAACCCGCGCTCCACCTCGGCGTGGTCCATCGGAGCCGAGAAGCTGATGGTGATGGTGGTCCGGGCGCTCACGTCGCCGGTCGTATCGGTCGGCGCGGCGCGCTCGTCCGCCTCGGCGTCGCGGTCGGCCTCCGCTCGCGCGCGGACGCGGTCCACGGGTGACTCCTCGACGTAGGACAGCTGGAAGTCGGTGATGACCGCAGCCGTCTCGGTCGTGAAGCTCATCGACCGGCTTCCGCCGAAGGTCCGGCCGGCCGCGGTATGCGCCGCGCCGCCGATGGTGACGACGTAGCGCGCATCAGTACGCCACAGGCGCGCCGGGTGGAGGCTGATTGCGGATCCGTCGCTGTTCCAGCTGGCCCGCCAGGCGGTGTCCGGCTGCACGCTGAGTGCACTCTCGACGGATTGGCGGTCCATGGGCTGGTCGAAGTCGATCACCACCGGCGCGTCGGTGAGGACGCCGGTGCCGATGGCGACGGGGAGGATCGATCGGATGGGGAGGGGGGATGGCTCCGGTCCGGCGGCCGCTCCCTGGAGGGAGACGGCGAGCGCGACCCCAAGTGAGAGGGTCGCGAGAGAGATCCGGGTGAGAGCTCGGTGTCGCCGGACGGATGCGGCGAGGTTGGCGAATTTGTGACGCGCGCGGGCGTCGTTCTGCTGATTCGACTGCAATAGACTGGACACTCCTGCGGTTTCTGACGTCCGACGGGCACGACGGACGGAAGCCGTTCGGCCGCCGCAGTATAGCCGCCCCGCTCGTCGCGTCGCCACGTGGCACCGCATGGCCTCACCCGACCCGCCCGATTCGCCGGGCGGCCAGGGTCGGATGGAAGGTGGCTCCTCCGTACGACGTCACCAGCCCGCGCGCCTCGAGCAGGGTCAGGGTCCCGGCCAGCGCACCGGCCGAGAGCTCGGTCGGTCCGATGAGCTCCTCCACCGATGCCGGCCGCTTCATCAGCTTGGCGAGCACCATCGCCTCGGGACCCGACAGGCTCGTCACGCCCACCGGCCGCTGGCCAACGGCCAGGCCGATGCTCGTCAGCAGCCCGGCCGGCGAGGTCACGAGCGCGGCCAGGTGGTCGGCGATGAGCCGGTTGCATCCGCGCGACGCGACCGCGTCGATCGGTCCGGGCACGGCGAACACCTCTCGCCCCAGCTCGGCGGCCGCGGCGGCGGTGAGCAGCGCACCCGAGCGGTCCGGCGCCTCGACCACGACCGTGGCCGTCGCCAGCCCGGCGATGATGCGGTTGCGCCTGGCGAAGTCCGGTTTCCCGGGCAGCTGGCCGGGTGCGAGCTCGCTCACCAGGCCCCCGCCGCTGACGACGAGCCGTGTGGCCAGTGACCGGTGCCGCGGCGGATAGATGCGGTCGAGCGGCGACGGCAGGACGGCGACGCTGCGCCCGCCCGCCTCGATCGCGGCCGCGTGCGCCTCGCCGTCGATGCCCAGGGCCAGCCCGCTGATCACCGTCACCCCCGCCCGCGCCAGCTCGTCCGCGATGTGCACGGCCGTGGAGCGCCCGTACCCGCTGGCCCGCCGCGTGCCGACCACCGCGACCCCCACCGCGTCGAATGCGGCCGGATCGCCGGCGTGGTACAGGACCGCCGGCCGCGGGTTCGCCTGGCGCAGCGCCGCGGGGTAGTCGGCGTCCAGCGCGGTCAGGATCCGTCCCTCGGCGCGACGCGCCGCGGCCCGGACCCGGCGGTACACGGCCGCCACGCCCAGGCGCCGGAGGCGGCGCAGCACGTCGGCCGCCTCGGGCGGCGGATGGTGGAACGCGGCGAGCACGGCGCCGCCTGCCTCCCAGGCCGCCCGGCCCGACCCGAACCGATGCAGCAACCGGCCGAAGCCGACCGGGCCGAGGCCGGGGACCAGGCTGAGCGCCACCCAGTAGCGTCGTTCCGCGTCCGGGTCGAGGCGGCCCAGGTCCAGGCCGTTCCACCCGCTCCACTCGCCGTCCGCCGCCGGCACCGCGTCGGGTGGATCGGGTGGCTGCCCGCTGCTCGGCGGCTGCGCCCTGACCGCGCCGACACCGATCACGCCGCCACCTCGGGACGGTAGTGGAGCGCCTCGTCGACGTGCGTCGGGGAGATGGCGTCGGCGCCCTCGAGATCGGCGATGGTGCGGGCCACCAGCATGGTGCGGTGGATGCGCCGCGGGGACAGCCGGAAGCGCTCGCCGCGCCGCGCGAGGAGCGAGACGACCGACGGCCCCAGCCCCAGTCGACGTTCGAGGCCCGCCGGCCGCAGCTCGCCGTTCAGCGCCCCCTGCCGG
This sequence comes from Chloroflexota bacterium, assembly GCA_031177555.1. GTDB lineage: Bacteria > Chloroflexota > Limnocylindria > QHBO01 > QHBO01 > JAPSGM01. The sequence goes on along the minus strand of JAPSGM010000118.1, from coordinate 369 downwards.
GCACGCTGCGCGCGCCACGCCTCGGCCACGCGCCCAGCGACAACGGCGGACGGCTCGGACCCGTCCCAGATCCCGTGCGGGGGGTCTGCCTTGACCCACAGGTCGAGCCGGTCGCGCATCGGACCGGACAGGCGGGCGGCGTAGCGGCGCGCCACCGAGTCGTCGCAGCGGCACTCGCGCGAGCGCGTGCCGAGCCAGCCGCAGGGGCAGGGGTTGAACGCCAGCAGCAGGCCGAATCGGGCTGGCAGCGACAGTGCGCCGTCGACGCGGGCGATCGTCACGGCGCCGGCCTCCAGCGGCTGGCGCAGCGCGTCGAGCGCGTCCGAGCGGAACTCGAGCGCCTCGTCCAGGAAGAGCACGCCACGATGC
>JAPSGM010000117.1 GCA_031177555.1 Chloroflexota bacterium | reverse complement strand
CGGCGGCCTGATGCACGCGCCGGACACGTACATGGAGAAGCTGATCGTCGGCCCGCAGGTGAAGGGCCATGTCAGCATCAACGATCCCGTCGATCAGACGATCCGGACCATTGCCGAGCGGCTGGGCCGCGGGCCGTGGGACATCACCGTGGTCATCCTGGACCGGCCCCGCCATGAGCAGCTCATCGCCGACGTGCGGGCCACCGGAGCCCGGATCAAGCTCATCACCGATGGCGACCTGACCGCCGGCATCAGCGTGGCCGTCTCGGGCACCGGCGTCCATGCGGTCATGGGCATCGGCGGCGCGCCGGAGGGGGTGCTGACCGCGGCTGCGCTGAAGTGCCTGGGCGGCGAGATCCAGGGACGCTTCCGGTGGCGCTCCGACGAGGAGAGGGAGCGCGCGCGGGGCATGGGCGTGGACGTGGACGACGAGGGCGGCATCTACTTCACCGATGACCTCGCGTCCGGCGAGAACGTCGTCTTCGCGGCCACCGGCGTCACCGACGGCGACCTGCTGCGCGGCGTCCGCTTCTTCGGCGGTGGCGCGCGGACGCACTCGTTGCTGATGAGCTACGAGCGGGGCGTGGTCCGCTTCATCGATACGGTCCATACGTTCGACCGGCAGTTCCCGCCGCGCGTCCGGCTGTAGAGGCGGGGCGGGGGCGTTAACCCCGCGACCGCCCACTCCGCCGTCGTCAGTTGCCTGTTCTGACGGCAGTACGCGGCATGAGGTCCTTGATAGGCGTCACGTGCCCGGACTGGCGGCATTGGGCACTCTGGTGGCGTCACATCGGGCGTCCAGCCTGGTCGCCTGAGCGTCGGCGGTGGCACGCCAGGCGAATGCATTCCCTCCCGGCCCGTCTAAGGTCGCCAGGACAGGCATCAGGCGACCTCGCCTTCTGGACGGCGCGAAGGAGGCCCGGCCGTGGTGGCCGGGCCTCCATCCTCGATTACGTGACGTGCTCAGCCGTCGGTGCCCTCGCCGCTGCGGCTATCGTCGCCGGTGTTGTCGCCGGTGTTGTCGCCGGTGTTGTCGCCGGTGTTGTCGCCGGTGTTGTCGCCGGTGTTGTTGCCACCGTTGGTGCCGTCGTTGCCGCGCGTGGCGTCGCCGTCGCCGGTGTTGTTGCCACCGTTGGTGCCGTCGTTGCCGCGCGTGGCGTCGCCGTCGCCGGTGTTGTTGCCACCGTTGGTGCCGTCGTTGCCGCGCGTGGCGTCGCCGTCGCCCGTGTCACGGTCCGCGGTGTCACGGTCGCGGTTCCCGGTGTCACCATCGTTGGTCTGGTCGTCATCGTCCTCATCGTCATCGCGGTCATCGACCGCGTTGACATCCTGGACGACGTAGTCCTCCTTGCGGACGGCCTTCTCCGACGGTCCATCGTCGCCGAGCGCCATGCGCGTCCCACCAATGGTCAGTGCCGCGATGATGGCGGCCACGGCAACGTTCCGCCACGATGCCCACCGCTTGAGTTGATCCAAGGCTGACATTGAAGCCAAACCTCCCTTTAGCGATTGCTATCTCCGACAATCGCCATGCTCGGGCGGGAGGATGAGGCCTCAATGAGCCGGCCATGAGAACCGTCTCACGCAGCTCAGGTGCGATCCGCCCACTCGGGACCGCCGATCCGCCGCACCTCCTGGTCGGCGACGCTGGGCAGCAGATCCGCAACGGTGACATCGGTCCGGAGGTCGGCGCAGCCGCGCCACGGGCGCAGCCCGGGCTCGAGCTCGGCCATCGGCTCCAGCACGAACCGGCGCTCCTGAAGGCGCGGGTGGGGGACGATCAGGTCCAGCTCGGTGTCGGCCACGCAGTGCCCGTCGAAGGAGAGGATGTCCAGGTCGACGACGCGCGGGCCGTAGCGGATGCCCTGCGGGTCGCGGCCGAGCAGCACCTCCACGCGCTTGACGTGGAAGAGCAGCTCACCGGCATCCAGTTCCGTGGCGAGCTCCACGACCGCGTTGGTGAAGATCGGCTGATCCGCGAAGTCGCGCGGCTGGCTCTCATACAGGCTCGAGACCCGTGCCACCTGCCCGATCGACTCCAGCTCGCGCACCGCGCCGGCGAACGCCCGGCGCGTGTCGCCCACGTTCCCGCCAAGACCGATGAAGGCTCGCACGTCCCCGCGACTCTAGCGGCTGCGCACCCGGCACGTGGCTTGCACCCGGTCACCGCATCCACGACTCGCACCGATAAGGGGGTTCTCAACCATGACCACCGCATCCGCGCAGGAGGGCACCGTCGCCCAGCCGCCGGTCGACAACCCGACCTACAACCTGATGCAGGCCCTCACCTCGAAGCTCGAGGCGATCGAGGCCTACGAGAAGTACCGCCAGGACGGCGGCACCGAGGACCGGCAGCTCTTCGAGGATCTCCTGCGCGAAGAGCGCCAGCATGCCGAGCGGCTGCTGGGCGCGCTGCGCAACCGCATGCGGTAAGAGGCAGCCAGCCGGCACGTTCCCGCGCTTACCGCTCGGGCGTGACTGGCTGGCGGACCGATCGCAGCCCAAGGGTCATCGCCCGGCGGCGGTGGCCTGTTACGATCGAGGTCCATGGCTGAGCCCACGACAGCGGGGGACGACCAGGTCCAGACGCAGCACGATCAGCCGCCGCGCGGACGGACGCCGGCGCTGGACCCGGAGCGTGCCGAGGAGACCTTCCGGCGCGGCGTCGCGCTCTTCAACGGGGTCCGCTACTGGCACGCGCACGAGGCGTGGGAGGAGCTGTGGCGCGCGGCCCCGGAGGAGGACCGCGACTTCTACCAGGGCCTGATCCAGCTGGCCGCCGGCCTGCTGCACCTCCAGCGTCGCAACGCGCGCGGTGCGCGCAACAAGCTGCGCGAGGGGCTGGAGAAGCTGCGGCCGTTCATGCCCACCCATCGGGGCATCTTCGTCAACGAGCTGGTCAACAAGGCCCAGCGCACCCTCAACGAGCTCGAATCGGGCTACCTGCCCTACCTCATCCCGCCGGTCATCCGCTTCGCTGAGCTGGAGGAGCCGGACTGGAGCCGATGAGCCCCGAGGACGACTACCGCGTGGAGCACGATTCGATGGGCGAGGTGCGCGTCCCGGCCGACGCCAGGTGGCGCGCCCAGACCCAGCGCGCCGTCGAGAACTTCCCCATCAGCGGCGCCAGGCTGGAGCGCGCGCATATCGAGGCGCTGGGACAGATCAAGGCTGCCGCCGCCCGGGTCAACGCCTCGCTCGGCATCCTGGAGCCGGACGTGGCCGATGCCATCGCCGCCGCGGCGGAGGAGGTGGCGCGGGGCGACTGGGACGAGCACTTCCCGATCGACGTCTTCCAGACCGGGTCGGGCACGAGCAGCAACATGAACGCCAACGAGGTCATCGCCACGCTGGCCGGCGAGCGGCTGGGCCGCCCGGTGCACCCCAACGACCACGTCAACGCCAGCCAGTCGAGCAACGACGTCTTCCCGTCCAGCATCCACGTGGCCGCCACCAGCGCGATCGTCAACGACCTCGTCCCTGCCCTGGAGCACCTGGCCGCCGCGTTGGAGCGCAAGCGCGAGGAGTTCGCGTCGGTCGTGAAGTCGGGCAGGACCCACCTGATGGACGCCACGCCCGTGACGCTGGGCCAGGAGTTCGGCGGCTACGCGGACCAAGTCCGCAAGGGGGTGGAGCGGCTCGACGCCACGCTGCCGCGGCTGGCCGAGCTGCCGCTGGGCGGCACGGCGGTGGGCACCGGCATCAACATGCCGCGGGGGTTCGCAGCAGCGGTGATCGCCGACGTGGCGGAGCGCACCGGCCTGCCGCTGACCGAGGCGCGGGACCACTTCGAGGCGCAGGGCGCCCGCGACGGGCTGGTGGAGGCATCGGGCCAGCTGAGGACCATCGCCGTCGGCCTGTACAAGATCTGCAACGACCTGCGCTGGATGTCGTCCGGCCCGCGCGCGGGCCTGGACGAGATCCGCCTGCCCGACCTGCAGCCCGGCTCGTCGATCATGCCCGGCAAGGTGAACCCGGTCATCCCGGAGGCCGTCTGCATGGTCTGCGCGCAGGTCATCGGCAACGACGCGGCCGTCGCCTTCGGTGGCGCGGCCGGCAACTTCGAGCTCAACGTCATGCTGCCCATGCTGGCCCGCAACGTCCTGGAGTCCATCCGCCTGCTGGCCAACGCCAGCCGCCTGCTGGCGGACCGATGCGTCGACGGCATCACCGCCAACCCGGACCGCGCCCGCGAGTACGCGGAGAGCTCGCCGTCGGTCGCCACGCCGCTGAACCGCTACATCGGCTACGAGGAGGCCGCCAGGGTCGCCAAGCAGGCGCTGGCAGAGGGCAAGACGATCCGCCAGGTCGTCATCGAGCGTGGCCACGTGCGCGATGGCAGGATCAGCGAGGAGGAGCTGGACCGCGTCCTGGACGTGCTGGCCATGACGCGCCCGCCGGAGGCCTGATCCCGGGCGCCGCCGCACGCGGCGTACAATCCGTGAACCATGCGCCGTGCTCCACACGAACGCGACGAGGAGACGACGAACCCGTGGCCAGCACCTACCAGAACCTGATCGGTGACCGCTGGGCGGCCGCAGCCTCCGGCGCCACGTTCACCAGCGTCAGCCCCGCCAACCACGAGGACGTCATCGGCGAGTTCCCCGCGTCGGGACCGGCCGATGTCGACGCGGCGGTCGCCGCGGCCAGGGCCGCCTACCCGGGGTGGTCGCTGATGCCGGCGCCGAAGCGCGGCGAGATCCTGTTCAAGGTCGCGCGGCTCCTCGCCGAGCACAAGGAGGAGCTGGCCCGGCTCATGACGCGCGAGATGGGCAAGGTCCTCCCCGAGGCGCGCGGCGACGTGCAGGAGGCGATCGACGTCGCCTACTACATGGCCGGCGAGGGGCGGCGCCTGTTCGGCCAGACGGTGCCGTCCGAGATGCCTGACAAATTCGCCATGGCGATCCGCCGCCCGATCGGCGTGGCCGGCATCATCACGCCCTGGAACTTCCCGATCGCCATCCCGGCCTGGAAGCTATTCCCGGCCCTGATCTGCGGCAACACCGCCGTCCTCAAGCCCGCCTCCGACACGCCCGCCTGCGTGGTGCGCTTCGTCGAGCTGCTGCGCGAGGGCGGCGTGCCGGCCGGCGTGGTCAACGTCGTGACCGGCAGCGGCACCGAGGTGGGCCATGCCCTGGTCGACCACCCGGACGTGCGGCTCATCAGCTTTACCGGCCACACCGAGACCGGCGTCGAGATCAGCCGTCGCGCGGCCGAGACGCTCAAGCGCGTCAGCCTGGAGCTGGGCGGCAAGAACCCGATCGTGATCTGGGAGGACGCCGACCTGGACCTGGCGCTGGACAGCGTGGTGTGGTCCGCGTTCGGGACGAGCGGGCAGCGCTGCACCGCGGCCAGCCGAATCGTCGTCCATCGGTCCATCCATGACCGGTTCGTCCAAGTGCTGCGCGACCGCGTGGCGAAGCTGGTCCTGGGCGACGGGCTGGAGGAGACGACCGACGTGGGGCCGGTGATCAACGACCGCGCCGTGGAGCGCATCGCAGCCTACGCCGCCATCGGCCGCGACGAGGGCGAGCTGGTGATCGGCGGCGAGCCGGCCCGCGACGGCTCCCTGGCGAGCGGGTCGTTCTTCCAGCCGACCATCTTCGCCGAGGTCCGGCCGGACGCCCGCATCGCGCAGGAGGAGATCTTCGGGCCGGTGACATCGGTCATCCCGGTCGACAGCTGGGAGGAGACGGTCGAGGTCGTCAACGGGGTGAAGTACGGGCTCTCGACCTCCCTCTTCACGCGCGACATCAACCTGGCCTTCCGATCCATCCGCGACTTCGACTCGGGGCTCGGGTACGTGAACCACGGCACCATCGGGGCCGAGGCGCACCTGCCATTCGGCGGGGTCAAGGCCACCGGCAACGGCCACCGCGAGGTGGGACAGGCCGCGCTGGAGTTCTTCAGCGAGTGGAAGAGCGTCTACATCGATTACTCGGGCCGGCTGCAGCGGGCGCAGATCGACACGACCTTCGTCGACCAGGAATAGCCTTTGCGCCCGCACCCGCGGCGTGCCACCATCGGTCGCGCATGCGCCTTCCGCTCTTTCCGCTCCACGTCGTCGCGTTTCCGCACCTGCCGCTGCCGCTGCACGTCTTCGAGCCGCGCTACCGGGCGCTGATGCGCGACGTCATGGCCGATGGCTCCCCGTACGGCGGCCGCTTCGCGGTGAGCATGATCACCGGCGGGCCCGAGGTCGGCGAGTCGCCGGCCAGCGTCCGGCCCATCGGCACCATGGTCGACGTGCGCACGGCCGACCGCTTCGACGACGGCCGCTGGGGC
>JAPSGM010000302.1 GCA_031177555.1 Chloroflexota bacterium | reverse complement strand
ATGCGGCGGGTTCGCGAGGCTGGTCAACATCCAGCCCCAGGCGTCGCCGCTCGACGGCACGAGTGCCTGCAGCATGGCGGCGGCGGCCGGCTCGCCGGACGATGGCTCCCAGGTGGCGTGGCCCGCCAGCAGCGGTGCCCACCGGAACCCGACCTCGGTGAGGAATGCGTTGACCTCGATCTCAGGGCCGATCCCGGCGTCCAGCAGGCGGTACACCTTCAGGATCAGCTCGTCACCGAGCTGCACCGAGGTGTTCGACTGCTCGACGTCCAGCCGGCGCTCGCGAAGGCCGGCGGCGCCGGCCGCGCCACCGGGCAGCAGCTCGTCGAGCGCTGCGGTGCGGCGGAACGCGAAGCGCCCGCGCTCGCCGGGCAGCTCAACTTCCTCGGCGATGGCCATGGCGAGGGCGCTCCAGACCCCCTCGCCGTCGCGCGGCTCGCGCAGCGCGCCGTCGCGGTCGGCCACCGCCGGCACGAGGTAGCGGTCCTCGCCGCCGTCGGCGTGGCGCGCCTGCAAGATGAGCAGCCGAGCGCCGTCGACGGCAAGGGGCACCGCCTCATCGGCGCGCACCGAGCCCAGCCGGCGCGCCTTGGACCGGAACCAGCGGCGCGAGGCCAGCCAGTCCGCGTCGAAGGCGGCCGCCCCCTTGGCCAGCCGCGGGTCAGCGGGCGCCATCGGCTCCGTCGGTCAGCTCGAACCAGTACCACCCGTGCGGCGCGAAGGTGAGCAGGTAGGGCAGGGTGCCGACGCTCGGGAATCGGACGCGCCCGACCATCTCCACCGGCACGCGGCCGGCGAAGCGCGAGAGGTCGAGCTCGACGTACTGCGCGAATCGCGACAGGTTCACGACGCACAGCACGGTCACGCCGTCCAGCTCGCGCAGGTAGGCGAGCACGTGCTGGTTCTCTGGGTGCAGGAATTCGAGGGAGCCCCGCCCGAAGACCGGGTACTGGCGACGGACGCGGATGATCCGGCGCATCCAGTGCAGCAGCGAGCCGGGGATGCGCTCCTGGGCCTCCACGTTCACCGCCTGGTAGCCGTACACGGGATCGACGATCACCGGGGAATAGAGCGCGGCGGCGTCGGCCATGGAGAATCCGGCGTTGCGATCGCCGGTCCACTGCATGGGCGTGCGCACGCCGTTGCGGTCGCCGAGGTACACGTTGTCGCCCATGCCGATCTCGTCACCGTAGTAGATCACCGGCGTGCCGGGCATGGACAGCAGGAGCGAGTTGAGCAGCTCGATGCGGCGGCGGCTGTTGTCGACCAGCGGGGCCAGGCGGCGACGGATGCCCAGGTTGATGCGCGCCCGACGGTCGCCGGCGTACTCCGCCCACATGTAGTCGCGCTCCTCGTCGGTGACCATCTCCAGCGTCAGCTCGTCGTGGTTGCGCAGGAAGAGGGCCCACTGCGACTCCTCGGGGATCGACGGCGTGCTCTCCATGATCTCGACGATCGGAGCGCGGTCCTCCTTGCGCAGGGCGATCCAGATGCGCGGCATCAGCGGGAAGTGGAAGGCCATGTGGCACTCGTCGCCGTCGCCGAAGTACGGGCGCACGTCGTCCGGCCACTGGTTGGCCTCGGCCAGGAGCATCCGCCCGGGATCGCGCTGATCGAGCGCCGCCCGCAGCCCCTTGAGCACGGCGTGCGTCTCGGTCAGGTTCTCGCAGCTGGTGCCCTCGCGCTCGACCAGGTAGGGCACGGCGTCCAGGCGCAGCCCGTCGACCCCCATGTCCAGCCAGAAGCGCATCACCCGGAGGATGGCCTTGACCACCTGCGGGTTGTCGTAGTTCAGGTCCGGCTGGTGGCTGAAGAACCGATGCCAGTAGTACTGCTGCGATCCCTGGTCCCACGCCCAGTTGGAGCTCTCGGTGTCGGTGAAGATGATCCGGGCCTCGGCATAGCGATGGTCGTCGTCCGACCACACGTACCAGTCCCGCTTCGCGTTGGTCCGCGACGACCGCGACTCCGCGAACCACGGGTGCTGGTCGCTGGTGTGGTTGACCACCAGCTCGGTGATGACGCGCAGCCCGCGGCGGTGCGCCTCGCGCACGAAGGTCCGGAAGTCGCGGCGCGTCCCGTAGTCGGCATGCACGTTGGTGTAGTCGGCGATGTCGTAGCCATCGTCCTTCAGCGGCGACGGATAGAAGGGGAGCAGCCAGATCGCCGTCACGCCCAGGCCGGCGATGTAGTCCAGCCTGCGGGCCAGCCCCACGAAGTCGCCGAGGCCGTCGCCGCTCGAGTCGGAGAAGGCCTTGACGTGGAGCTGGTAGATGATCGCGTCCTTGTACCAGAGCGGATCGTCGTCCAGCGCGCGGCGCTTGGCGGGCGTGCGCGGGCGCAATGCGCGCGGCCTGGCGGCGGGCGGGGCGTCGTCGGCGACGGCCTCGGCGATCGCCGCCTCGGCGGCCTCGGCCGCCTCGGCCGCCAGTCGGCGGCGGCTGATCTGGGTCACGCCCGAGAGCGTACCCGGCGGGCCGTGCTTCCTTCCGGGTTGGCTCGTCATCGGGCCAGCGGGCGGATGGTGAAGATGGTGAACGGCGTGCCGGCCGGGTCGAGATCGACGGC
>JAPSGM010000019.1 GCA_031177555.1 Chloroflexota bacterium | reverse complement strand
CCGCCGCGTCCCAGCGGCACCGAGCTGCCGGCCTCGTCGACCACGTCGGCGCTCACCCCCGGGAAGGGGAAGGTGGCCGATCCCGGCTTGAGCGTGGTGATCCCCGGCAGCGGCGTGATCATGATCATGCCGGTCTCGGTCTGCCACCAGGTGTCGACCACCGGGCAGCGCTCGCCACCGACGTACTTCCAGTACCACGCCCAGGCCTCGGGGTTGATCGGCTCGCCCACGCTGCCGAGCAGCCGCAGCGAGCTGAGGTCGTCGCGCTCGAACTCGGCGTGCCCGTACTTCATCAGCGCACGGATGGCGGTCGGGGCGGTGTACAGGATCGTGGCGCGGTACTTCGTCGCGATCTGGGCCCATCGGTCCCTGTCCGGGAAGTCGATGGCCCCCTCGTAGATGATGCCGGTCGTGGCGTTGGCCAGCGGCCCGTAGACGATGTAGCTGTGCCCGGTCACCCAGCCGATATCGGCCATGCACCAGTACACGTCGGCCTCGGGGCGGATGTCGAAGATGTACCGATGGGTGGTCGCCACGCCGACGAGGTAGCCGGCGGTGGTATGCATGATCCCCTTCGGCTTGGCGGTGGTGCCGGAGGTGTAGAGCAGGTAGAGGAGGTCCTCGGCGTCCATCGGCTCCGGGTCGGCGGTGGTCGGCTGGTCGGCCACGAGCTCGTGCCACCAGTGATCGCGGCCGTCGGACCAGGCGACGTCCTCGCCGGTGCGCCGCACCACCACGCAGTGCTTGACCGATGAGGTGCGCCCGATCGCCTCGTCCGCGTTCTTCTTCAGCGGCACGGTCGCGCCCTTGCGGTAGCCGCCGTCGGCGGTGATGACTGCCACGCACTCGGCGTCCTCGATGCGGCCCGCCAGGGCATCGGCCGAAAAGCCCCCGAACACGACCGAATGGGCGGCACCGATGCGGGCGCAGGCCAGCATCGCCACCGGCAGCTCGGGGATCATCGGCATGTAGATGGCCAGCCGGTCGCCCTTCTTCACGCCGAGCGCGCGCAGCGCGTTGGCCATGCGGCACGTCTCGTCCAGGAGGTCCTGGTACGTGACCGTGCGGGTATCGCCGGGCTCGCCCTCCCAGAAGTACGCCACCCGTTCGCCCAGACCGGCGTTGACGTGCCGATCGAGGCAGTTGATGCTGACGTTGAGCTTGCCGCCGATGAACCACTTGGCGTAGGGGGGCTGCCAGTCGAGCAGCTCGCTCCACGGCTCCATCCAGTCGAGCCGCTTCGACTCATCGGTCCAGAAGGCGCGGAAGCCGTCCTCGGTCGCGGCGCGCTCGAGGATGGACGAGTCGTTCAGCAGCGCGTTCTCGACGAACTCGCGCGGTGGCGGGAAGGTGCGGTCCTCGCGCAGGAGGTTCTCGATGGCGTCTTCGGCGTGGCGTAGCTCAGTGCTCACGTGGCTCCTTCAAGCGCGATCGGGCGGAGTTTCATTCTACGGCCGGCTGTTCGGCGGTCGTGCGAGCCGGACGCCGTCCATGTCCGACCGTCGTCGTGCTGCACGTGCCGCATGTGCTGTACGAGTGGACTCTGAGGCGGGCGCCCGGGCAGCCGCCGGAGCTAGTTTCCGTGGTGCTCGCGGTTGTGGAGGCGGGAGATGATGGCCTTCAGCATGGGGATCGCCATCTCGGGGTGCTCCTCCAGCGAAGCCCTGAACTCCCAGGCCGAGATGAGGATGCAGGTCAGCTCGGTCTCGGCGATGACCGTGGCCGTCCGCCCGTGCTCCTCGATGAGCGCCAGCTCGCCGAAGAAGTCGCCTGCCTTCAGGGTGCCGACTTTGCCTGTGGTCCCCACCTCCACGCGCGCCGTGCCCGATCTGATGAGGTAGAGACGGGTCGCCGGATCGCCCTCGTTGACAACCACCTCGCCCGGAGCGTAGGTCTGCTCGCGGGCAGTCCGAAGGACCTGCTCGCGCTCACGCGGCTTGAGGACCGCGAGGAGCGGGATGGCGGCGGCGGCTTGGGTGTCCATCGTTCCTCCGGTGATGTGCGGCGCCCATCGTACGGCGTGGCGTGACCTGCGGGAAGGGCGGGTGAGCCTTGTCACCCGGAAGCCCCGGGCCGAAACTGGGAGGCCACATGGCCCAACCGGCCGCGACGGTCACATTCTTCTTCAGCGACATCGAAGGATCGACGCGCCTGCTCGAGTCGCTCGGCTCTGGGTACGCCGAGGTACTGGCCCGCCACCGCGCGATCCTGCGGGACGCCACCCTCAACGCAGGCGGCGTGGAGGTCGGCACAGAAGGCGACTCCTTCTTCGCAGCTTTCGCCGGTGCGCGCGATGCACTCGAGGCGGCGGTTTCCATCCAGCGCTCGCTCGCCTCGGAGGCTTGGCCCGATGGCGTGGCATTGCGCGTGCGTATTGGCCTGCACACGGGAGACGCAGCTCGGGAGGGGAACGACTACGTCGGATTGGATGTACATCGGGCCGCGCGGATCATGGGCGCTGCGCACGGAGGCCAGATCCTGATCTCGGACGCGACCCGAATCGCCGTGGGCGATTTGCCGTCCGCCCTGGACCTCAGGGATCTCGGCCAGCATCGCCTGCGGGACCTCTCCCAACCGGAACGGCTGTTCCAGGTCCTTGGCGAGGGTCTCGAGTCCGCCTTTCCCCCGGCGCGCACCGTGGATGCCATCCCGAACAACCTGCCGCAGCCCGCCACCCCGCTGGTCGGACGCCAGCAGGAGCTCAACGCGCTTCGGGAACTGCTGGCCACGTCAAGGGCGCGGCTCATCACCCTGACCGGCCCAGGCGGCATCGGCAAGACGCGCCTCGCGGTGCAGGCGACCGCCGACCGCGCGTACGCTTTCGAAGACGGCGTGTACTTCGTGGACCTGGCGGCGGCTCGTACGGCGGCTGCCATGCTGGATGCCGTGGTGCGTGCCGTCGCCATCAACGTCCCGGCCGACGCCGATCCGCGCGAAGTCCTGGCCAGCCACCTGCAGTCGCGTTCCGCGCTCTTGCTCCTGGACAATTTCGAGCAGCTGATGGCCGCTGCCACGGAGGTCTCCGAGCTCCTGGCCCGATGCCCGCGTGTCAAGGTGCTGGTGACGAGCCGCGAGGGGCTCAGGGTCAGGGGCGAGCGCCTGGTGCCGGTGGCGCCGCTGAGTGTCGCTGCGGCTTCGGACGGCCTGACAGCCGTCGAGGCTCTGCGCTCGGACGCCGTCCAGCTCTTCATGGCCAGGGCCGAAGAGGCCGACCCGGAGTTCCGCCTGGCCGATGACGTGGCTGCCGCCGTCGCCGACATCTGCGCCATGCTGGACGGCTTGCCACTTGCCATCGAGCTGGCAGCGGCCAGCGTGCGGCTGTTCTCCATCCCCGAGCTTCGCGACCGGCTGCGCAACCAGCTGGAGGGCATCCCAGCCGGGCCGCGTGATCTGCCCGAGCGCCAACGCACGTTGCGCAGCACCATCGAATGGAGCTTTGACCTCCTGAGCGACGACGAGAAGGCTCTTTTCGAAATGGTGTCCGTCTTCCCGTCGGCACGTGTCCACGCGGTCCAGGCCGTGGCTGCGCGCATCCCGGCGTTGTCCGAGATCGACGCGCTTGGGACCATCGCGTCGCTTCTCGACAAGAGCCTGCTGCGCGGCGCATCGCTCGATGGCGGCCAGCGACTGCTGATGCTGGGGACCATCCGGCGGTACGCTGCAGAGCGCCTGGCCGAGAGCCCGGCGCTCGCCGATGCCGCCAGGCGAGCCCATGCGGAGTTCTTCGCCGACCTGGCTGCGACGGCGCAGCGTCATGGACGCCCCGGCCAGGCAGGCATCGCGGCCGACGCCGTGGAATCCGAGGTCGACAACGTCGAGGTCGCCTGGCGCTACTTCGTGGAGCGCGCCGATGCGGGACGGCTTGGCGCCCTCCTCGACGCGCTATGGACGTTGTACGAGGGTCGCGGCTGGTACCACCGGGCACTCGGGCTGGCGGAAGACCTGCTGAACGTGATGGCTGCTTCGCGGCGCATGTCCGTGTACGGCCAGGAAGAGGTGGGGCTGCGGCTGACCCTGGCCCGCGGACTGCTCGCCCTCCGCGGCTATACGCCGGAGGTGGAGCGGCTGTACCGCGAGGCGGTCGAGATCTCCGATGCCCTGGATTCGTCGACCGCGCAGCTTCCAGTCCTCCGAAGCCTGGCCAGCTTCTACCTCTATCGCGGCCAGCTCGACCGGACCGTGGAGATCGGTGAGCAGATGCTGCGGCTCGCCGCGGACAGCGGCGACTCGCGGTTCGAGCTGGAGGGGCACATGGTGGCCGGTCCGTCCATGGCCTTCATGGGAGACATGGACACGGGCCTTGAGCACCTGCGCCGCGTGATGGAGCTCTTCGACCCGGATCGCCACGGATCGATCCCATTCCGGCTCGGCCCCAGTCCGGGCGTGGCCGCGCCGGTGGTGTCGGCGATGCTCCACTGGTGGCGTGGCGAACCGAGAACCTCGCGCGAGCACGTGCGGCGCGCCGCTGAAATGGCGAACCGGCTGGATCATCCCTACAGCACTGCCTACGGTGAGTTCCATGCCGGCGTGATCGACGTGTGGCGCCGGGAATATGCCGCGGCCCAGGCTCATGCCCGACGCGTACTCGAAGTGGCGCGGTCACGCGACTATCGGATCTGGATCGCCGTGGGCCTGACCCTGGATGGCGTCGGGGATGTCGCGCTGGGGGATGTGGATCGTGGGCTGGCGCGAACCGAGGAAGGCGTTGCGATGTACGAAGGCATCCAGACGCCGCCCGTCTTCTGGCCGGTTCTGCTTGGCCTGCGGGCCAACGCCTGCCAGCTCGCCGGTCATCACGGTGATGCGCTCAGCCTCCTCGAAACGGCCTATGGGCTCGAGACGGAGGGCAGTCCGCTGCGGATGATCTTGCGGGTTCTCAGAGCCGAGGTTCTGCTGGCAACCGGGCGCGACGCGGAAGCGGTCGCGGAGCTGCGCACGGCGTCCGCCGAGGCTGACGCGTTCGGTGTGCCGATGCTCGGGATCCAGGCCCTGACCAGGCTGGTCGAGGCTGGTCGCGGTGAGGAGGCAGGAGATGCAGCTCGGCAGCTGGGGGCCCTCCTGAACGGGCTGGACGAGCGCGACGACGAGGACTTCGCGCGTGCGACCGCGGCCGTGGCCGCCCGCGCAGGGGCTGTCGTCCCCGGCTCCTAGGCGAGGAACCGATGCGAGCGCTCCTCCGATGGACGCAGGTGATCCAGGGTGGCCAGGAACGCGGCCAGCACCGGTGGCACTTCCCCCGCGTCGCGGCGTCGCGCCACGACGATCTGCCGCCGCACCGGCGCCATGTCTGTGATCGTCACCGGCACCAGCCTCCCGGTCCCGATCTCTGCCTGCACAGCGGTCTGCGGCAGCAGCGCGATTCCCAGCCGCTGCTCGACCATGCGCTTGGCGGCGTCGATGTTGTCCACGTCCAGCTGGCCGCGCGGCGAGATGCCGGCCTGCCGGACGATGGCGCTCGTCAGCTCGTGGTACGAGCTGGTCCGGTCGAACAGGATGAGGTTCTCGGTCGCCAGCTCGCCCATGCGCACGTGTCCGGCGGCCGCGAAGTGATGGCCGCGGTGGACCACGAGCACCAGCTCGTCCTCGTACAGCAGGGTGGCGGTGACCTCCGGGTGCTGGATCGGACGCATGAGCCCGACCTCCACCTCCTCGCGCAGCACCATTTCCAGCACCTCCTCCGAGTGCCCGCTCCGCACCGACAGCCGCACGCCGGGATGCCCCGCCTGGAAACGGTGGAGCATGGCCGGCAGCACGTAGGTGCTGACCGCCGGCGCGGCACCGATGGTCAGCCGCCCGGCACCGCCGCTGGCCACGTCTTCGACCGCCTCGCGCCCACGCTGGAGGGCCGCGAGGGCCCGCTCGGCATGGGGCAGCAGGGCGCGGCCGGCATCGGTCAGGCGGCTGCCCTGCCGGGAACGGACGAACAGCTCCACGCCCAGCGAGCGCTCGAGCGCCTGGAGGCGCGCCGTGAGCGCGGGCTGCGTGACGAACAGCGCCTCAGCGGCGCGCGAGATGGTCCCCGTGCGCGCAACGGTGACGAACGCGCGGACGCGGCCAACGTCGAGGGCGTCACCGGCCTTCGAAAGTGCATCACTCATGTTTATGATTACCATCCAAAGAATCGTCTTGCCTTATGATAAGCCATCTGGGATAGTGGCTGCATGCTTGAGATCCACACCACCCGGCGCGATGGGCAGCGCCCGTCGCCGAGGACCCGACACACGGCGGACGAGGTCCGCATGAACCCGTGGCTGCTGTGGCGGCCTGAAGGCCCGTCCGCGCCCCAGGTGCTGACCTCGGCCGAGCTGGACGAGTGCCGCTGCCCGGGCCTCTGCAACCGCGACCACGTCAACGAGTAGGAGCGCCCGCATGGCAGTCACGCACACGCCTGCGCGGCCGGTCGAGGACGCCGTCCGCGGCGATCTCGAGGCCATCCGCAGCTGGATGGCATCGGACCGCTTCGCCGGCCTGACGCGCCTGTACTCGGCCCGACAGGTCGCCGAGCAGCGCGGCAGCATCCCGGTCGACTACCCGGTCGCGCGTCGCGCCGCGGAGCGGCTCCACGCGCGCCTGCGCGAGCTGTTCGCGCAGGGCCAGGCCATCACCACCTTCGGGCCGTACTCCCCCGGCCAGGCGGTGGCCATGAAGCGGGCCGGGCTCGAGGCCATCTACCTGGGCGGCTGGGCGACATCGGCAAAGGGCTCCGCGGACGAGGATCCCGGGCCGGACCTGGCCAGCTATCCCCTCTCGCAGGTGCCCGACGAGGCCGCCGGCATCGTCCGCGCGCTCCTCACCGCCGACCGCAACCAGCGCTTCGCGCGCTCGCGCATGACCGATGCCGAACGCGAGGCAACGCCGGAGATCGACTTCACGCCGCTGATCATCGCCGATGCCGACACCGGGCACGGCGGCGACGCCCACGTGCGCAACCTCGTCCGCCGCTTCGTGGAGGCGGGCGTGCCCGGCTACCACATCGAGGACCAGAAGCCGGGCGCCAAGAAGTGCGGCCACCAGGGCGGCAAGGTGCTGGTGCCCATGGACGAGCAGATCAAGCGCCTGAACGCCGCCCGCTTCCAGCTGGACATCATGGGCGTGCCGGGACTGGTGGTGGCCAGGACCGATGCCGAGGCCGCCAACCTGATCGAGGGCTCGGCCGACGAGCGCGACCAGCCCTTCATTCTGGGCGTGACCGGCACCGAGGTGCCCTCGTACCGGGTGGGATTCCTGGCCGTCATGCGCCACCTGAACCGGGCCGGCGTGGCCGACATCAACGGTCACCTGCTGTACGCCATCCCGCCCGACGAAGAGGCTGCCGCCGATGCCTGGCTGCGCGAGGCCGGCCTCAGCGCCACGCTCGATGACGTCGCGCGGGAGTATGCGGACGGGGCGTTGCGCAGCGCCGAGGACGCGCTGGACCGCGCCACCGACGCCTTCCTTGCCGCGTGGGAGCCACGGGCCGGGCTGATGACGCTGGGCGAGGCGGTGGCCGAGGCCATCCCGTTCCGTGCCGAGGAGGGCGCGGAGCTCGAGATGAGCGTCGACGAGTGGCGCACGTTCGCCGCCACCGCCCCCTGGTCGGCCGTCCGAGCCGCAGCCGGCCGGATGGGAATCCACGTGGCATGGGATGCGGAGCGCGCCCGGACGCCGGAGGGGTACTACGAGGTCCGTGGCGGCATCCCCTACGCCATCGCCAAGTCGCTGGCCGTGGCGCCCTATGCCGACCTGCTGTGGATGGAGACAAAGACCGCGGACCTGGCCGACGCGCGCGAGTTCGCGGAGGCGATCCACGCCGCGTATCCGGACAAGATGCTGGCCTACAACCTGTCGCCGTCGTTCAACTGGGACACCACCGGCATGTCCGACGACGAGATGCGCGCCTTCCCGGAGGAGCTGGGCCGGCTGGGCTACGTCTTCAACTTCATCACCTACGGCGGCCACCAGATCGACGGGCTGGCGGCCGAGGAGTTCACCACCGCGCTGCGCCAGGACGGCATGCTGGCCCTGGCCCGGCTGCAGCGGAAGCTGCGCCTGCTCGAGTCGCCGTACCGCACACCGCAGACTCTGGTCGGCGGGCCGCGGGGCGACGCCGCGCTGGCGGCGGCATCGGGCCTGACCGCGACCACCAAGGCCATGGGCGCCGGCTCGACGCAGGTCCAGCACCTGGTCCAGACCGAGGTGCCGCCGCGCGTCCTGGCCGGCTGGCTGGAGCGCTGGGCGAAGCACCACGAGGTCGGGTTCGAGCCGCAGGTCAGCCTGCGGCCGCACACCGCCGGCTCGGAAGTGCTGGAGCTGGTGGTGTCGGACCCGGAGGGCAAGCGGCTGGCCAACATCGTGTTCAGCACCATCCAGGACCGCCGTGGGCGGAGCATCCTCTCGGTGCGGGACCAGAACACCTTCGATCCGGCCCTGCGGCGCAAGCGCCTCATGACGCTGATGCACCTCTTCCTGGTCCATCGGTACCGGGCGGCATCGGTGCATTACCTGACGCCCACCGATGACAACCGGGCGCAGTGCGAGCGCATGCGGCAGATCGGGCTGTTCACCGCGGTCAAGGACGAGGTCGGCGAGATCATCGTGGCCGACGTGGCCGGAAGCACGGTGCGCGAGCTGGTGGCACCCGACAGCGAGGCGCGCGAGCGGCTGACCGTCAAAGGGACCTAGGGGGCACGAGGACCATCGCGCCATTGGTTCGAGCCGTGGGGATTCGGTAGGGTCCGGGGGAGTTTGAGCGCCCGCTCAACCGATCCAACCTCGCGGGGGTCTGACTATTGCGAGTCGCCGTCACCCGAATCCTGCTGGCCGTCTGCCTCGTCGTCGGGGCATCCACCGTCTCCGCCCAGCCGTCGATGGGCGGCTCGGGCGTCAAGGTCGCCATCATCGTGGGACCCACCGGCTCCCTGACCGATAGCTACCGGTCGTGGGCCAACGAGGTCGCCGCCGCCGCCCGCAACGCGGGCGCCACCGTCGCCAAGGCCTACTCGCCGCGCGCCACCTGGCCCAGGGTCGTGGACGCGGTGCGCGGCGCCAACGTCATCGTGTACTTCGGCCACGGCAACGGCTACCCGAGCCCGTACAGCTCGACCGAGTGGCGCGACCGGGTCAATGGCTGGGGCCTGAACCGGACCACCGAGAACGGCGACAAGGACGACTGGTCTAAGACGATGGTGTACTGCGGGGAGAAGGCGCTCCTCGGAAAGCTCGGCGCCTATGACGGCGCGGCGCAGGGGAAGTACTGCACCAACGGTGAGCTGCGGCCAGCGCCCGGTTTCGTGATGGTGTACGCCCAGGCGCACTACACGCCCGGCTTCGGGGAGCGCTACAGCCGCGACGACCCCAGGACGCCGTACAGGAAGGCGCGCCAGCGCGTTCGCAACTACTCGTTCCCGATCCTGGCCATGGGCGGTTCGGCCTTCTACGCCACCGCGTACGGCGACGCCCACCAGCTGGTGGCCCGCCTGCTGAAGAACCCGGGGCGCAGCTTCGCCTGGGCTTTCAAGCAGGGCAAGGGCTACGACGCCGACGCCATCCGGAAGAGCAGCCACCCCGACCGCAACGCGAGGATCTGGGTCCAGAAGACCACGATCAGGGGCTTCCACTTCGGCCAGCCCGACTGGTGGTACGCCTTCGTCGGGAAGCCGCACCGCACGCCGAAACAGGCGGGCGTCACGGGCGGCTGACCGCTGAGCGATCCTAACGGAGAGCGAACGCGGAAAGGGGGCCGCTGGGTGCCGCCGAGGCTCCCTGGGCGTGCGTGGTGGCACTGGAGTGACCCGATGCAGGGGATCGTTCTCCGATAAGACCGCCCAGCGAGCACGGCGCGGCTGCATGTGTCGCGGGGGGCGCCGTGGTCAAACGGCAGGGGCCGGCTCGTCGCGGTCGCGGATGGCGACCAGCAGCGCCGCGGCCGCCAGGTAGCTGGCGGCCATCACGCCGAAGGCCACCGGGTAGCCCCACGCGGCCACCACGTTGCCGATCACGAGGGCCCAGAACGCGCCGACGCCGAAGGCCAGGGCGAAGTACACGCTGAAGGCCACGTCGCGCATCGGCCCGTGGGCCCGGTCGGCCAGGTAGGCCTGCAGGACGGGTGACTCGCTGAAGACGGCGGTGCCGAACGGGAGGAGCAGCGGCGCCAGCAGCCACAGATTGGCGCCGGCCGCCAGGAACAGCAGGATCCCGGCCGCCGACAGGACGTAGTAGCTCACCAGGGTCCGCCTGCGGCCGAAGCGATCGGAGATCCAGCCGGCCAGCAGGGGCCCCACGACCGCGCCCACCAGCAGCAGGGCGTACAGGACGTCGGTGGTCCCCTTGTCGATGCCGAGCGGGCCACGCAGGTAGAGCAGCATGAACGGCGCGACCAGGTCGAGGCCCCGGCCGCCGGCCGCCACCAGCGCCGCGCCCAGGATCAGGCGCAGGTCGCGGCGCCGCGCCACCGTCGCCAGCTGGCTGCGCACCGAGCCGGCGCGGCGGGCGTTGGCGCGGTAGGCACGGGCGTCCTCGCGCACGCTGAGCGCGATCAGCAGGCCGACCACCAGGGCCGGCACGCCGAAGACGGCCAGGGTCGCCTGCCAGCCGAGCACCGGCAGCAGCGCGGCACCGATGAATGGCACGGCGATGGTCCCCACGTTGCCGCCGCTGATGTGGGCGCTGATGGCGAAGCCGCGGCGCTGCGCCGGGAAGGCGTCGGAAAGCAGCGCGTTGCCGACCGGGTGCTGCGGCGACGCCCCGATGCGGGCGGCGCTGATGCCGGCCAGCAGCTGGCCGAAGGACTGCGCCAGGCCGCTGACCATCAGCGACGCGCCGAAAATGAGCTGTCCGCCCGACAGCAGGGTCGGCCGCCCGATCCAGCGCGTCAGGAACCCGTACACCAGCTGCATGGAACCGCCGATGGCGGTGGTGACGGCGATGAACAGCCCGATGTCGGCGGCGTCCAGCGCGAGCTCGACGGCCAGGATCGGGTAGATCAGCGGCATCAGCGCCGACTGGGCGTGGATGACGGCGTGGCCCAACGACAGCAGCCCCAGCGTGAGGCCGGGATGGGGGGTGCTACGATCCGAAGCGATGTCCGTCACAGCCGGCGCGGGCTCGACTCAGCCGGACCGGGAAGCGGATGAGCTGGAGGCGCGGCTCATCGCCACCATCCCGTGGGTCATGCGGCACCTGCTGGCCCACGCCCAGCGGCGGTCGACCTGGAAGGGGATGACGTACCAGCAGTACAACGTGCTGCGCATCATCCATTCGGAGGGTCCCGTGCCGCAGGCCGAGATCGCCAGGCGGCTGATGGTCACGGCCCCGGTGATCACGCGGCTGGCCGGCGGCCTGGTGGACACGGGGCTGCTGGAACGCGGCTCGGACCCACGGGACAGGCGCTCCGTGCGGCTCACCCTCACCCCCGCCGGTCGGCGACGGGCCAAGGGCATGCGCCGGGACCTGGTGGCCGCGGCGGCGGAGCTGATCGAGCCGCTCCCCGCCGATCGGAGAGCGGCGGTGGCATCGGCGCTGGACGAGCTCCAGGTGCTCCTGCCGGGACGCGGTCCCAACCGCTGACCCTTACCCGCCCGCGGCGCGCCGACGGGTGGGTGGCTCCGCCGCGCGCGCGGCGGGGCGGCGCGCGGGCGCGGCGGCATCGGTCCATGAGCCGCCCGCAGCGGCGAGCTGCCAGCCGACCACCGCCACGAACAGGCTGGCGATACCGGCACCCAGCAGGAAGCCGGCCGGCGGTCCCCAGAGCTGGGCCACGAAGCCGGCGAAGAAGCCGCCGATCGGCGCCGACCCGGCGAAGACGGTGACGTACAGCGACATGACCCGGCCGCGCAGGGCGTTCGAGACCGAGTTCTGGATGGTGACGTTGATGGTGTTGACCATGAGCATGGCGGACAGGCCCAACAGCACCATCAGCGGGAACGCGAAGATCGGCTGCCTGACCAGGCCGATGGTGAACTCGAAGGCGATGAACGCGACCGCTCCGCCCATGATCAGCAGCATCAGCGGCCGCCTGGGTCCGGCGAAGGCCAGCGTCATGGAGCCGATGAGCGAGCCGGCGCCCATGCTGGCGAACAGCGCGCCGTAGCCCTCGGCGCCCAGCTGCAGCGTGTCGCGCGCGTAGAGCGGCAGCAGCGTCTGGAAGTTCATGCCGAAGATGGCCATGCCGCACAGCAGGACCAGCGGCCACAGCACGCTGGGCGTGCGGCGGGCATAGCGCAGGCCCTCGGCCAGGCTGGATCGCACCGATCCGTTGTCTCGCCGCCCGGGCTCGTCCCGATGGAGCCGCTGCGGGTCGATCCGCGACAGGCCCAGCAGCACGGCCATGTAGCTGACCGCGTTAACGGCGAAGTTGAAGGCCGGGCCGAACAGGGCGAGCCCCAGGCCCGCCACCGCCGGGCCGACGATGCGCGCCAGGTTGAAGGTGGCGCTGTTGAGCGCGATGGCGTTCATCAGGTCGCGGCGCGGGACGAGCTCGGCGGCGAACGCCTGGCGCAGCGGCATCTCCACCGCGTTGACCAGGCCGAGCACGCTGGCCAGCACCATCACGTGCCAGATCTGCACCACGCCGCTGACGGTCAGCGTGAACAGGACGGTCGCCTCCACGCTGGCCACCGCGTTGGCCACCATCAGCGCCCGCCGCTTGTCCACCCGGTCGGCCAGCACCCCGCCCAGCGGCGCCAGGAACAGCGACGGCGCGTACTGGAGCGCCAGGACCGTGCCCAGCTGCAGCGGCGTCCCGCCCAGCAGCAGGACCAGCCAGGGCTGGCTGACCGACTGCATCCAGGTGCCGACCAGGCTGACGATCTGGCCGGAGATGTAGTAGCGGTAGTTCGCGTGGCGCAGCGCGGCGAACCCGCGACGCAGCCCTCCGCTCGGGGGAGTGGCGGCCGGCGGGGTGGTGGCTGGTGAGGCTTCCTCCGGGACGAGGACGCGCAGGTTCGGCCGCGACGACATTGGTTAGCAATGCTAACAAAGATCGGGCGAATGGGAAAGTCGGGTCCCGAGGCACCACGACGATTGGCGGTCGTGTTCTCCCCGCGCGGTCGGGTACCATCCGCGCGTCCGATGTCCCGAGTCATGCGCGTGGTCGGTGGCTGGGGGATGCCCCTCGTCGCGGCCCTCGTCCTGAGCATCATCCTGGCGGCGCCGATGGCCACGCCCGAGCCGGCGGTGCTAGCCGGCGCCGTCAGCCCCGCGCCGGAGGACGCCCTCGATGCGCCCAACGGTGCCGACCTGCCAGCGCTGCCCACCGAATCGCGGCCGCCGTTCCCGCACTGGCCGCCGCCCGGGTGGCGGGCCGCACCCTCCGGGCCCGTCCGTTTCGTCGACTTACCGGCTGAGAGGGCCGCGGAGTTGCAGGAGGCCGTCGACCGCGCCCGCGAGAAGCTGGGGCTGCAGGCGCTGACCGTCGGCCTGGCGGTGGACGGGCGGGAGTACTGGGCGGGGGCAAGCGGCGTCGCGCTCGACGGGGTGACCGCGCTGGACGGGGACTCGCCGTTCGCCATCGCCAGCATCACCAAGACGTTCACCGCGGCGCTGGTCATGCAGCTGGTCGAGGCCGACAGGCTGTCCCTGGACCAGAAGGTGGCTCCCCTGCTCCCCGACGTCCCCGTCGCGACCGGCGTCACCGTGCGCCAGCTGCTGGCGCATACCTCGGGCATCGCCGACCTGCTCGCCCCCATGCGCGAGCCGATGACGGCCCATCCCCGGCGCCGATGGACCGGCGAGCAGGTGCTGCGGCGGCTGGACAGCCGGTGGTTCGCGCCCGGCGCCGATTACGGGTACTCGAACTCGAACTACGTGCTCCTGGGCCTGCTGGTCGAGCGCATTTACCGCCGACCCTTCGACAAGGTGCTCGAGCGGCGCCTGCTGGGGCCGCTCGACCTCGACGAGACCGGCGTGCTGCTGACCAGGGGCGCGCCGGACCTGATGACCCCGTCGTGGGCGAGCGCCTTCGGCACGTCGGGCTACATGTACTCCAGCGCATCGGACCTGCTGGAGTGGGGCACCGCCCTGTACGGCGGACGCGTGCTGGACGCGGAGAGCCTGCAGGCGATGGCCGCCTTCCACGATGACGACTACGGCCTGGGCACCGAGCTCATCCACGTGCGCAAGCGCAGCGGCGTCGGCCACACCGGCCTGCTGCGCGGCTACACCTCCATGCTGGTCCACATGCCCGAGGAGCGCATCACGCTGGTGGTCATCGGCGCCTGGCAGAGCTTCGACCCGCGCGGCGCGGTGCTGTCCGCCAAGAAGGGATCGCCGTCCATCCTGCGCATCGCGCTGCGGATCGCCCGGGAGCAGCGCGGCTAGCCGAACAGGATGTCGCGGATCACCGGGGTGGGCGGTGACCCGTGGGCCAGCACCGACTCGAGGAACGGCCGGTAGACGAAGTCGCCGCCGCCGGCCCGCGCCCTGCGGCGCGCCTCGACCTCCAGCGCCATCATCTCCTGGGCGCCCAGGAAGTACTCGCACAGCTGCGTCGACGTGAGGCGGGCGCGGTCCCACTTGTTGGCCGCCTCGCCCTCCTCCTGGAAGCCGGCCTCCACCATGAGGCGCATTGCCTCCGCCTCGTCCATGTCCCCGGCGTGGATGCGGATGTCCATCAGGGCGTTGGTGATCGAG
>JAPSGM010000018.1 GCA_031177555.1 Chloroflexota bacterium | reverse complement strand
GGCCACCGGGTTCTGGCGCCTGACGACGCGGAGGTGGAGGCCTACCTGGAGCAGGCGCTGCACGCCCCGCCGCCGACCCGCGTGGAGGAGGTGCCCGAGGGCCCGGACACCGTGGTGGTGCTCGACTTCGGGTCCCAGTTCGCGCAGCTGATCGCTCGACGAGTACGCGAGCTCAATGTTTACTCCGAGCTCCTTCCCCATGACACGCCGTGGAGCGAGATCGACCGCCGGCGGCCGAAGGCCATCATCCTGTCGGGAAGCCCCTCGTCGGTCTACGACGACGGCGCACCCAGGGCTGATCCTGCCCTCTGGTCCGGGCGCGTGCCCGTGCTGGGCATCTGCTACGGCCTCCAGCTCATGGCACATGAGCTCGGCGGCGAGGTCGTCGCGAGCCACAGGCGCGAGTACGGGCCGGTGTCCGTGCAGGTCAGCCCCGAGGACGGCCTCTTCAGCGGGCTGGAGCGCGATCAGCCCGTCTGGATGAGCCATGGCGACGCGATCGCGCGACCACCGCAGGGGTTCCAGCCCACGGCCCAGACCGACGCGACGCCGTACGCCGGGCTTGTCGATCGCGAGCGCCAGCTCTACGGGATCCAGTTCCATCCCGAGGTGGTGCACACGCCGCGCGGCCGGGACATCCTGCGCAACTTCGTGGTGGAGATCGCCGGCGCGCGGCAGACGTGGACGCCGGCGAGCTTCGTCGACACCACCGTGGACGAGATTCGCGAACGCGTGGGAACCGGCCACGTGATCTGCGCCCTGTCGGGCGGGGTGGACAGCGCGGTGGCCGCGACGCTAGTGCATCGGGCCATCGGCGATCAGCTGACCTGCATCTACGTCGACCATGGCCTGATGCGCAAGCGCGAATCGGAGCTGCTGCGGACGACCTTCGCCGAGCACCTGGGCATGCGGCTGGACATGGTGGACGCCCGGGGCCGATTCCTCCGCCGCCTGGCGGGGGTGGAGGACCCCGAGGAGAAGCGCCGCATCATCGGTGACGAGTTCATCCGTGTCTTCGAGGAGGAGGCGGCCAGGCTGGGTCGCATCGACTTCCTGGTGCAGGGCACGCTGTACCCCGATGTCATCGAGTCGAAGACCGCCGAGACCAAGGCGGCGGCCAAGATCAAGACCCACCACAACGTCGGCGGCCTGCCGGCCGACCTGCGCTTCCGCCTGATCGAGCCGCTGCGCTACCTGTTCAAGGACGAGGTGCGCCGTGTTGGCGCCGAGCTGGGCCTGCCGGAGCCGATGGTGCTGCGCCAACCGTTCCCGGGTCCGGGGCTGGCGATCCGGATCATCGGCGAGGTCAGCGCCGAGCGGCTGGAGACGCTGCGCGAGGCGGACTGGATCGTCATCGACGAGATCAAGGCCGCCGGGCTGTATCGGTCCCTGTGGCAGTCGTTCGCCATCCTGACCCCGGTGCGCAGCGTGGGCGTGATGGGGGACGGGCGGACCTACGCCAACGTGGTGGCCGTGCGGGCGGTCACCTCGGACGACGGCATGACGGCCGACTGGGCGCGCCTGCCGTACGAGGTGCTGGCCCGCATCAGCAGCCGCATCGTCAACGAGGTGCCGGGCGTCAACCGGGTCGTGTACGACATCAGCTCGAAGCCGCCCGCCACCATCGAGTGGGAATGAGGTGACCGTCCCGGATCGGCCGGCGTGGGCGATCTGGCGCGGGGGAGCGGCGCCCGACCGTCACGGCGCACGCCAGGCAGCCGCCGGGACCCGCTCCACGACGTCGCCCACCCGCACGGTGCCGCCCTCCACAACCCGCGCGTTCACGCCCCGCAGGCGCCGCTCGCGCCAGTGCCGCCAGTTGGTCCAGCGCACGGCGTCCTGGCCGAAGCGGGCGGCGAACTTGGAGCAGCCGGTGTGCGGCACCTCCGAGATCTCCAGCACGCCGTCGCCGACGCGCAGCCGGGTGCCCGGTGGCAGGTTGTCGACGCTGATGTCGAAGTCGACCAGGATGTTGTCGCCCGCCTCGTGCAGTGGTTGGCGGCCGGCGGCCACCAGCTCGGTGACGCCCGCGTTCATGAGCGTGACCTGGGCTTGGCGGTCGGGATCGCGCTCCCGCCAGCCGTGGGCCCATCGGTCCCCGTCAAGGCCGGCTTCGACCGTCACCGCGACCGAATCCGGCGTCTCGTGGACGCCCGGCTCGCGGCGCACGCACAGCAGCCGCACCGAGCCGCGGTCGCGCGGCGGGGGCGGCATGGCGCTCCACAAAGCCTCCAGCTCGTCGAAGGTGCGCACCGGCGCGATTGTACGTTCGACGGGAGGTCGCCGGCCCGGCTAGCATTCGTCCCGATGTCCTCCTGGTTCGACAAGCTCCTCGAGGAGCTGCAGCGCCGGCAGGCCGAGCAGGACGCGCGCCGCGAGGGGCGGTCGATCCCGCGCGAGCCGCGGATGGCGCGCGGCCCGAGGGACGACGGCGAACCGCCGCCGCCCGAACGGGTCAGCCCCTTCCCCACTCGGCGCGGCGGCGAGCCGCCGGACGTGCGCCGCTGGGCCATCATCGGCGGGCTCGCCCTGCTGGCCCTGTTCCTGTTCGGGTTTCTGGGCGGGGTCGTCAACCTCATCACCGACCTGATGTGGTACGAGGCGCTCGGGCAGCGCGGCGTGCTCACGACGCGCCTGTGGTCGCAGGTGGGCCTGTTTGCGCTGGGCTTCGCGGCCTTCCTGGTCCCGGCATTGGCGAGCATCTGGCTCGCTCGCCGGATCGCGCCGCAGGTGCCGATCCGGCGCATCGGGCAGTTCGAGATCCCTGACGCGTCGCGCTTCGTCACCTGGATGCTGGCCGCGATCGCCGTCCTGCTGGCGCTCGTGTCGGCCGGCGCCTGGAGCGGGAACTGGGAGCAGGTCCTGCTCTTCGTGAACGCGGAGCCCTTCGGCAACGCCGATCCGCACTTCAACCGCGACATCGGCTACTACATCTTCGAGCTGCCGGTGTTTCGCTTCGTCCAGGCCTGGGCCATCGCCAGCCTGGTGGGAATCCTGCTGCTGACGCTCGGCTCGTACGCGGCCGGCGCGCTGCGCTGGCAGTTCCGGCTCACGGCGCCGGTGCGCGCCCACCTGTCCATCCTCGGCGCGCTGCTGCTGGGGCTGATCGCCTTCGGCTACCAGCTCGACATCTCGGAGCTCGTGTACTCGCGGAGGGGCTACGAGACGATCCAGGCCGCGACCTACACGGACATGAACGCCCAGCTCCCGGCCTACGCGATCCTGACCTTCGTGGCCGTGGCGGCGGCGGTGCTGCTGCTGCTCAACATCTGGTTCCGCACCCTGTGGGCCCTGCTGCTGGCAAGCGGCGCCTGGTTCATCCTCTCGATCGTCGTCGGGGGGCTGTACCCGAGCTTCATCCAGAACTTCAGCGTCAACCCCAACGAGCAGAACCTGGAGCGCCCGTACATCGCCGACCACCTCGCCTCCACGCGGGCCGCCTTCGAGCTGGACGACATCGAGGTCCGCCCGTTCAGCGGCGAGCAGCGCCTGTCCGAGGAGGTCTTCGAGGGCGACACGCCCACCATCGACAACCTGAGGCTGTGGGATTACCGGCCGCTGCTGACCACCTTCGGCCAGCAGCAGATCATCTACCAGTACTACGACTTCCTGGACGTCGACATTGACCGTTACCCAATCGACGACGAACAGCGCCAGATCATGCTGAGCGCGCGCGAGCTGAACATCGAGAAGTTCCCGGCCGAGGCGCGGACCTGGACCAACGAACGGCTCGTCTATACCCACGGATTCGGCATCACGGCCGTGCCGGTGGACGCGGTGACCTCGCAGGGCCAGCCCGACTACCTGGTCAGCGGCATCAACCGTGAGCCGGAGCTGCCCGTCGGCCAGCCGCGCGTGTACTTCGGCGAGGGGACCACCACCTGGGTCGTCACCGGAACGGGGACGGAGGAGTTCGACTACCCGCTGGGCGAGTCCACGAGCGACGTGGTCACCACGACCTGGCAGGGGACCACCGGCGTGGGCGTCGGCAACCCCCTGGCCAGATTCCTGTTCGCCCTGCGCTTCGGCGACCTGAACCTGATGATCAGCAACCAGCTCACCGGCGACTCGCAGGTCCTCTTCCGCCGCTCGATCCAAGAGCGCGTCCCGGAGCTGGCCCCGTTCCTCGCCTACGACGGCGACCCCTACCTGGTCAGCGCGAACGTCGACGGCGAGGACCGGCTGATGTGGATCTGGGACGCCTACACCGCCAGCGCCCGCTATCCAAATGCGCAGCCGCTCGGCGAGGGGAGCCCGTTCGCCGGCGCCAACTACGTCCGCAACAGCGTGAAGGTCGTGATCGACGCCTACGACGGCACGGCGCGCTTCTTCGTCGCCGAGCCCGATGACCCAATGATTCGCGCCTACGCGCGGATCTTTCCCACCCTGTTCGAGCCGATGGATTCCATGCCGGCCTCGATCGTCCCGCACCTGCGCTACCCGGAGGCCCTCTTCATCGCGCAGAACGAGGCGTACCAGCTCTACCACCTGCCGGCCACCGATTCGGGCGCCAACACCTACTACAGCCAGAACGACCGATGGGCGATCCCGCCGGACCCGACCGAGGCCAGCGGCACGGCCATGGAGCCGTACTACGTGATCATGCGCATCCCCGGCGAGGAGCAGGCCGAGTTCGTCCTCATCCAGCCGCTCGTCCTGGAGCGCCGGCCGAACATGATCGCGTGGGTCGCCGCCCGCATGGACCCGGGCGTGTACGGCGAGAAGATCGCCTTCCACTTCCCCAACGACACCTCGACCGACGGGCCGGTGCAGGTCCAGGCGCGCATCGACCAGGACCCGGTCATCAGCGCCCAGTTCTCGCTGTGGGACCGGGCCGGGTCGCGCGTCATCAAGGGCAACCTGCTGGTCCTGCCCATCGGCGAGGACGGGCTGGTGTACGTCCAGCCGATCTTCCTGCAGGCGGAGGGCGCACCGTTCCCCGAGTTCGTCCGGGTCATCATGGTGAGCGAGGACCAGGTCGCCTTCGCGGAGGACATTCCCGGCGCGCTGGAGCAGCTGCTCGGCGAGGCGCTGCCGCCACCGCCCGATGGGGGGCCCGGCGGCCTCCCGGAGGACGTGGCCGGCCTGGTGGCCGAGGCCCAGCGGCTGTACGCGGAGGCCCAGGCCGCCCTGGCGGCCGGCGACCTGGGGACGTACCAGGCCCGCATCGACGACCTGCAGGACGTGCTCGACGCGCTGGCGGAGCTGACCGGCGCCCCGGCCGGGTCGCCGCAGCCCGAGGCCTCGGCCGCGCCGTCCGGCTGATGCGGATCCTGGTCCTTGGCGGCGGCGCGCGGGAGCACGCCATCGCCTGGCGGCTGTCGCGCGACGAGGCGGGCCATCGCCTGCGCATCGCGCCCGGCAACGGCGGCACGCCGGCCGTGGCCGAGACGGTCGGCGACCTGGACGTGCTGGACCCGGTAGCGGTGGCGCGTCACGCGTCGCGGGAGCGCTACGACCTGGTGGCCATCGGCCCGGACGCGGTGGTGGCGGCCGGCGTGGCGGACGCCCTGCGACAGGCGGGCATCCCGGCCTTCGGCCCGATGCGCGCTGCGGCGCGCCTGGAGTCGTCCAAGGCCCACGCCAAGGAGCAGATGCGCCGCGCCGGGGTGCCGTCAGCCGCCGCCAGCACGTTCAGCGATGCCGACGCCGCGCTGGCCCACCTCCGCGCCCTGGAGCGCCCGCCGGTGGTGAAGGCCGACTGGCTGGCGGCCGGCAAGGGCGTGGTCGTGGCAGAGACCCACGAGCAGGCGGCCGACGCGGTCCGCTCCCTGCTGGACGGGGCGGCGCCGGGCGCCGCGCTGGTCCTGGAGGAGCGGCTGGAGGGCCGCGAGGTGTCGGCCTTCGCGCTGGTCAGCGACCGGGTGGTCGTACCGCTGGGTGCGGCGCGCGACTACAAGCGCCTGGGCGACGGCGACGCCGGGCCGAACACCGGCGGCATGGGCGCCTACGCCCCGGTCCCGTGGTTCGGGCCTCGCGAGATGGAGGCGGCCACGGCCAGCGTCTTCGAGCCGATCGCCTGGCGCATGTCGCGCGACGGGGCGCCGTACCGCGGCGTGCTGTACGCCGGGCTGATGCTCACCGAGCGGGGACCGATGGTCCTCGAGTTCAACGCCCGCTTCGGCGACCCGGAGGCGCAGGTGCTCATGCCGCTGCTCGACGGCGACCTGGCGGCGGCCATGCTCGCCACGACGACCGGCGACCGTTCCGCCATGGATGGTGCGCTCGGGCTGCGCGGCGGAGCGGCGGCGGTGGGCGTGGTGCTGGCCTCGGAAGGATACCCGGGCGATCCGTTGACCGGACGCGCGCTGACCGGCGCAGATCCGGCCGGACCGGACGACGCCGGGCCGGCGCTGTGCTTCCACGCCGGGACTCGCGCCGACGGCGACGGCACGGCGACCTCCGGCGGGCGGGTCGTCACCTTCGTCGGCATCGGGACGGATCACACGGAGGCCCGGGAGCGTGCCTACGCCGCCATCGGGCAGGCGGAGCTGGACGGCGGCCAGCATCGGTCGGACGTTGGCCTGGAGGTGGCTGCCGGCTGACAGCGTGGCACGCGGGTTGCGCCACGGGGCGGCGTGGCCCTGATCGCACCGCTCCTCGCGTTCCTCGGCCGGTTCGTCGGCAAGGTCCTGACCACCGCCTTCGGATGGGCGAGCGTGATGCTCTTCGGGCGCGTCCCCCAGTCGAAGCAGCTGCTGCTGGCCGTCCTCGCCCTGGGGTCGATCCTGTGGCTCGCCGCGCTGGTGGGCGTCGCATTTCCCGATGCCGGCACGCTCCTGATCGGCCTCGTGCCGGCGCCCGACTTCGTGCAGGAGGGTTGGATCCGACTGGCGATGCTCGTGCTGGCGGTGGTCCTGCCGCCGCTGATCGGCGTGGCCAGCCTGTTCCTCCTAGAGGCGGCGGATCGGCCGGGCGGGATCGGACTGGTCGGTGGCGTATTGCGCGGCTATCCGTACACGGCGGTGCTGGCGGTGGTGCTGGCCACCATGGTCGTGATCGCGCCGATCCGGAAGCTGCGGACCATCTTGAAGCGTTGGGCGGACGCGCACGTGGCCGTGGTGGTGCAGCCCGGCGGGTACGAGCGCGTGGCGGGTGACGTCGAGCGCACGCTCGACGCGGCGGGGCTGCAGATCAACCGCTCGCGAGCACCGATCGTGCTGGAGCTTCCGTCGAAGCTGCTTGCTGCCGTCGGTGGCGAGAGCGTTCGACGGCTGGTGCCCGACCGGCTGTTCGTGCTGAAGAGCCGCGAGCTGGAGGTGACGCTGCACCCGTCGGACATTGCCATCAGCGGCACGAAGACGGCCGTGGCACGGTCGCGAGCGGCGATCGCGGCCGAGATGCCGTTCACCGCGGCCTACCTGACCACGTCGAAGGAGGGGCAGCGGGTCGAGGACGTCCTGCGAGCCGTGGCCGAGGGCCGTGCCTCCGGCGGCGCCCTCGCCGAGGTGGACCGGCGCCTGGCCCAGATGGTGATCCCGCACGAGGAATGGGAGGTGCTCTACCGCGAGCGCCTGCAGGTCGAGCGGGAACTGTCCGGCCGCAGCGCCCGACCGGGGAAGCCGCGGCCCGGCGAGAAGGACGGCGAGCACGGCCCGATCGCACTCGTGGCGCGATTGGTCCGCGCGCTGCTCGGCTGATCGGCCAGCCGGTCGCTATGCTGGGGGCGATGCCCGATCGGCCACTCGTCGCCGTCATCTGTGGCTCCCGATCCGACCTGCCCGCACTGCGCGGCACGTTCGATGTGCTGGACGCGTACGGCATCGGCTGGGAGGCATCGGTGATCAGCGCCCATCGCCAGCCGGATGCGCTGGGCCGCTACGTCCGCGAGGCGGAGGAGCGGGGGACGCGGCTGTTCATCGGTGCGGCGGGCCTGGCCGCGCACCTGCCCGGGGTGCTGGCCAGCCTGACCGCTCGACCGGTGATCGGCGTGCCGCTCGACGGCGGGTCGCTGGGTGGCGCCGACGCGCTCTACTCGATCGTGCAGATGCCGCCAGGCGTGCCGGTCGGCGCGGTGGCCATCGGCTCCGCGGGCGCGAAGAACGCCGGGCACCTGGCGGCACGCATCCTGGCCCTGGCCGATGCGTCGCTGGCCGGCCGGGTGGATGCCTTCCGCGCGGAGCAGGCCGCGGGAGCCGAGATCGACCTCGACCCCCGCGCTTGAGACCGGCTCAGCCCTCCAGTAGGCGCTTGAGCTCGGTCAGCCGCTCGCGCCAGAACGCCTTCATCTCTCTCGCCGCGGCCGCGTCCGGCAGCCGCTCGTGCTCCAGCGCGACGCGGCTCCTGGCCTCGCCGGCCGCCTCGAACCAGAAGACGAGGCGGCTGGCGCCGTCCTCCCAGTCGAAGCGGGCCGCCTTGCCGGCCCGCGTGGGCCTCGGCCGCAGCGAGGCGCCCGGCAGCCAGCGCTCTCGCACCGCCTCGTCGACCACCGCCTCGTGCAGTCGCTCGACCGGGACGCGGATCGTGCGCGTGGCCGTGGCGGCGAACGAGCCCGCTCCGCGTTGCAGCGGCACGCGGCGCCCGATGGCCTGCTCGTAGCCGACGGTCACCTCCTGCGACCACCAGCCGTCGACGCCCTGCTCGGCGTTCAGCCAGCGGGCGATCTCCCGATGCGGCCGGTCCGCCGCGCCCCAACCGGTGAGGATCTCGAACCACTCGTCCCAGCCCCGCCCGGTGCGGGCGCGGACCAGCTCGTCGGGCCTCCTGCCCGGCGGCTGGCTCTTGGGCGCGCGTGGCGATTCGGTGGGGGTGCCCGGCGACTTGGCCAGCACCTGCCGGCGCGCGGCGGTGTAGCGCTCGCCGGTCTTCGACATGCGCGCGCGAATGCGACGCTTCAGGGTCTTCCGCTCGGTCACGTCGTGGTCCCTCTCGTCGGCGGCGGCGAGCACCCACGCTGCGCGTCGACGCCGGAAAGGCCCGGTGACCCGCATCCCGAGGATCGGACGTCCCCTTTGCCCTCGCCGAACCGGCCGCGTGGGAGCCGGACGAGGGTTGCGCGCGGGATGGCGCTACCGCTGCCGAGTCTAGCCCCGCCCCGCCCGACGGGCAAGAGCTCGAGCCGGGCAGCTTTTGCCTATCCTTGCCGCGTGATCGACCGGTACGCCCTGCCCGAGCTGCGCGAGCTCTTCGGCGAGCGGCGCAGGCTGGAGCTGTGGCTGCGCATCGAGCTGCTGGCGGTCGAGGCGCTGAACCGCGAGGGCGTCGTGCCGGACGAGGACTGGGA
Organism: Chloroflexota bacterium; assembly: GCA_031177555.1. GTDB lineage: Bacteria > Chloroflexota > Limnocylindria > QHBO01 > QHBO01 > JAPSGM01. The sequence continues at coordinate 5,386 of JAPSGM010000018.1, read as the reverse complement.
GCGCATCCGGGCGGCCGCCACGCAGGTCGACCCCGATCGCGCACGCGAGATCGAGCGGGAGTCGCAGCACGACGTCCTCGCCTTCCTGCGCTCGGTGACCGAGCGGCTGGGACCCGAGGGGCGCTGGCTGCACCATGGCCTGACCAGCTCCGACGTGCTGGACACCGCAACGGCGGTGGTGCTGCGCGACGCCAGCCGGGTCGTGGAGGACGAGCTCGAGCGGCTGGGGCAGGTGACCCGCCACCTGGCGCTGAGCCATCGGTCCACCCCGATGGTGGGGCGCAGCCACGCGATCCACGCCGAGCCGATCACCTTCGGGTTCAAGGCGGCCGGCTGGTACGCCGAGCTGCAGCGCGACGCCGAGCGCCTGACCCGCGCGCGCGAGGGGATCAGCGTCGGGAAGGTGTCAGGAGCGGTGGGCACGCACGCCAACGTCAGCGTGGCGGTGGAGCGCCACGTCTGCGAGTCGCTCGGCCTGCGGCCGGACCCGGCCGCCACCCAGGTGGTCAGCCGCGACCGTCACGCGGAGATCGTCACCGCGCTCGCCATCCTGGGCGGCACGCTGGAGCGCATCACGACGGAGGTGCGCCACCTGCAGCGCACCGAGGTGGGCGAGGCCTTCGAGCCGTTCGGCGCGGGGCAGCAGGGCAGCAGCGCCATGCCGCACAAGCGGAACCCGGTGCTCGCCGAGCGGGTGGCCGGCCTGGCACGCCTGCTGCGCGCCGATGCGCTGGTGGCGCTGGAGAACATGCCGCTCTGGCACGAGCGCGACATCAGCCACTCCAGCGCCGAGCGCTTCCTCTTCGAGCGGGCCTTTGGCGTAGCCGCCTACGCCACGCGCACGACCGCCACGATCCTGGACGGGCTGGAGGTCGACTCCGACCGGATGGCCGCCAACCTGGAGCACAGCGACGGCATGGTGTACTCCGAGGCGCTGCTGCTGGCCATGGTCGCCCGCGGCGCGGACCGCCAGGAGGCCTACCGCCTGGTGCAGGGCGCGGCCAGGCGCTCGTGGAGCGGCGACTCCTCGTTCCGCGACGAGGTGCGGCGCGACGAGGGCATCGCGCGCTGGCTGGGAGCCGCCGACGTGGAGCGCGCCATGGACCTGGAGCACCACCTGGCCGGCATCGCCGATACGTACCGGGCCCTGGGTCTCGAGGAGGCGCCGGAGTGAGGGCCTGGCTGCGGCGGGGTGCCGCGGCCGCGTCCCTGGCCAGCGACCGATCGGATCTCTGGCCCGCGGCGTCCCTGGCCTGGCTGGCCTACCTGGGCTGGCTGCCGCTGCTCCTCGCCGTCGCCCCGCCGCAGGTGCCCGACGTCGCGCATCTCGCCGTCCAGCTGGTCAGCTCGGCGAGCTTTCCGGCGAACGTGGTGGCGCTGTGCGTGGCCGCCGTCGGCGGCTTCGTCCTGCTCAGCCTGCTGGCGGTGCTCGGCGAGGTCGCGCTGTTGCGGGCCCTCCGTCCCATGGCGGGCGGCGGCGAGGGACCCGTGGAGGGCCGGGGCCCGCCCACGCTGACGGCGCTGGCCATCGCCCTGCTGGCATCGACGCCCGCCCTCATCGCGCTGGCCTGGCTGGGCATCGGCCTCGTCGAAGCGGGGCCGGCGGTGTACAGCGCGCCCGGGCCGGCCGGCAGCGTTCCCGCCCGCCTGGCGGCCGCGGTGCTGCCGCACCTCTGCGCGCTGGCGCTGGCCGTCCTTGCGGCACAGGCGATCGGTGGCCTTGCGCTTCGCCGGGCCATGCTGGGATCGCCTGAGCCACCGGGTGGTGGCAGACCCGCCGCTTCGATCCTGGCCAGCGCCCGCCTCATCGGCCGGCGGCCGGGGCCGTGGCTCGGCGTGGCGGCCGCGGGATGGCTCAAGGACGCGCTGCTGCTGGCGGTGTGCTGGAGCCTGCTGTGGGCGCTGTGGCGTCCCATCGGCCCGTCGCTGGGGCCGGGGCTGCTGGCCAGCCCGCAGGTCCTCGCCCTGCTGGTAGGCTTCGTGGCGATCTGGCTGTCGCTGCTCCTGGCCGGAGGAGCGCTGCACGCGTTCATCTCGGCCTGGTGGCTGGCCGAGTGGAGGTCAAACGACGAAGCATGAACCCTGAGCTCAGCCTGGACCTCCAGATCGAGCTCGCCGTGCGCCTGGCCGCCGGCCTCGTGCTCGGCGCGATCATCGGCTTCGAGCGGGAGCTCCACCGCCAGCCGGCCGGGTTCCGGACCCACAGCCTCGTCGCCCTGGGGGCGGCGCTGTTCACGATCGTGTCGGCCTACGGGTTCTCCGGACCGCTGGTCGACCCCACCCGGATCGCGGCGCAGATCGTGTCCGGCATCGGCTTCATCGGCGCGGGGACCATCCTCCAGTACCGGGGAAACATCCGCGGCCTGACGACCGCGGCGTCGCTCTGGTCGGTGGCGGCCATCGGCACGGCGGCGGGCGCCGGGCTGGTGGTCATGGCCATCATCGGCACCATGCTGATCCTCGTCGTCCTGGCGCTGCTGGACCGCGTGGAGAGCGTGACCGCCCGCTGGCTGAAGCTGCCGCCGGAGGGCAAGACGCGGGCGATCCCGCAGCAGGAGATCGACGACGGACGCTCGGAGGACCTCCCATGACCCTGACCCGCAGCTCGATCGAAGGACTTCCGCTCCTGCACCGCGGGAAGGTGCGCGAGACGTACGCGGTCGGCGACGACCGCCTTCTGCTGGTGGCGACGGACCGCCTGTCCGCGTTCGACGTCGTCTTCGAGCAGCCGATCCCGGAGAAGGGCCGCGTGCTGACACAGCTGTCGGCGTGGTGGTTCGGGCGCCTGGCGCCGCTGGGGCCGACGCACTTTCTGTCGGCCGATGCGGAGGACCTTCCCGCCGCCGCGCGCACGGCGGAGCTCGCGGGACGCGTCACCCTCGCCCGTCGGGCGGAGCGCATCGACGCCGAGTGCGTGGTGCGGGGCTACCTGGCCGGCTCGGGATGGGCGGAGTACCGCAGCACCGGCATGGTCGGGGGGCATCGGCTGCCGGAGGGGCTGCGCGAGGCCGACCTACTGCCGGAGCCGATCTTCACACCGTCGACCAAGGCGGAGGTCGGGCACGACGAGAACATCACCCGCGCGCAGCTGGCCGAGATGGTGGGCGGCGACCTGGCGGCGGAGCTGGAGGCACGCTCGCTGGCGCTCTACCGGGCCGGCGCCCGCCACGCCGAGGCGGTGGGCCTCATCCTGGCCGATACGAAGTTCGAGTTCGGCTGGATCGACGGCCGGGTCGCCCTGATCGACGAGGTCCTGACCCCGGACTCCAGCCGCTTCTGGGACGCGGGCCAGTACGCCCCCGGGTCGTCGCCGGCGTCGTTCGACAAGCAGTACGTCCGCGACTTCGTGGCCGGCTCAGGCTGGAACAAGGAGCCGCCGGCCCCCGAGCTGCCGGCCGAGGTGGTCGAGGGCACGCGTTCCCGCTACGTGCGCGCCTACGAGCTGCTCACCGGCGAGCCATGGCGGGGCGGGGAGGCATCGGCCTGAATGCGCTGGCTGGCCGACGTCCACGTGCGCCTGCGACCGGGGATCGCCGATCCGGAGGGCCTGACCATCGCCGGCGGGCTGCGGGCGCTCGGCTTCTCGACCGTCGACGAGGTGCGCGCCGGCAAGCTGCTGCGCATCGCCTTTCAGGCCGATGACCGTTCCGCGGCCGAGGCGGCGGTCGACGCGATGTGCCGGCGCCTGCTGGCCAACCCGGTGATGGAGACTGCCGACTGGGAGCTGCGCGCCGAGGTGGACCAGGCCGCCGGGGAGCCGGTGCCGTGAGCCGCGGCCCGCGCGTCGCGGTCGTGGTCTTTCCCGGAACCTGGAGCGAGCGCGACTTCCTGCATGTCGCCCCGCTGGTCGGCTGGGAGGCCCGGCTGGTGTGGCACGCGGAGCCGTCCCTCGGCGATGCCGACGCGGTGGTGCTGCCCGGCGGCTTCGCCCACGGCGACCACCTGCGCACCGGCGCAATTGCCCGCTTCTCCCCGGTGATGCGCGCCGTGGAGGAGCTGGCCGATCGCGGCGGGCCGGTGCTGGGCTCGTGCAACGGCTTTCAGATCCTGTGCGAGGCGGGCATGCTGCCGGGCGTCCTGATGCGCAACGACCACCTCCAGTTCCGCTGCGACTGGCAGTGGCTGCGCGTGGAGCGCCCCCTCGGCGCCTGGCTCGCTCCCGACGAGGTGGCAGAGGGCGACGTCATCCGCCTGCCGATCAGCCACGGCGAGGGCCGCTACCAGGCCGACCCCGCGGTCCTCGACGAGCTGGAGCGCGGCGGCCGCGTGGCGCTTCGCTATGCCGACGAGCAGGGGAGGATGACGCCCGACGCGAACCCCAACGGCTCGCTGAACGGCATCGCGGGCGTCGTCAACGGGCGCGGCAACGTGCTCGGCCTGATGCCGCATCCCGAGCGTGCCGCCGAGGACGAGGTGGGAGGGACCGACGGCCTGCGCCTGCTCCGCTCCCTCGACCGCTGGCTGGTGGGCCAGCCGGCCGCCGCCGAGCGGCTATGATGCCAATCGTCGCACCCGGCCCGGATGGAGGCTGAACGCCCGATGCAGAACGACGAGCGCGACCAGCGGGACGAGGACGCCCGCCGGCGCGAGGAAGTCGAACAGGCCGAGGAGTTCGAGACGCCCTCCTGGCCGCAACGGGACACCGCTCAGCCAGCCGGCGGCGAGGAGGAGGCGGCCGCCCAGCCGGAGCCGATGGCCGACGAGCCACCCAGCGAGGAGCCCGCCGCCCAGGAGCCGCCGCGGCCATCCGAGCCGCCCCCGCCGGACGTCGAGGCCTACCCGCCCGCGCCCGATGCGACCGAGCCGGTCATGCCGGCCGTCGCCGCGCACAGCGTCCCGGCCACCGAGCCGGGCGAGAGCACGCTCTGCCCGCGCTGCGGCACGGAGAACCGGCCCGGCATCTCGTTCTGCCGGAACTGCGGCCAGCGCCTGGTGGCCGCCGGCGCACCAACGACCGTCGAGCGCCCCGCCGCGCCCGAGGGGACCCAGGCCTGCCCCCGCTGCGGTACGCACAACCGCGCCGGCACGGCCTTCTGCCAGAACTGCGGCGCCAACCTGCGGGTCACCGCCGAGGGCTACGTGCCACCCGCGGTCGCGGCGCCCGAGGGCGCGGTGGCGGCGGCCGAGGTCGGCGAGGCCGAGGCCGCGGGACGGGCCTTCCTCGGACCGGTCGTGCTCCTCATCGGCGCGATCTTCCTGGGCGTGGCGTGGGCGCTGCCGTTCGCCATCGGCGATGTCTCCCTCTACGAGCAGGCGTTCGGATCGGGCGGCTATGGCATCAGCTTCTGGAGTGGGTACGAGGGCATCGCCGGACTGGCCGACCAGGCCTACTTCGGCTTCGCCGCGCCGTCGCCGGTCCTGGTCCTGCTGCTCGTCCTGCTCGCCG